>JAKQGD010000085.1 GCA_029573365.1 Bacteroidota bacterium
AAAGATATCACGGATGAAGTGTTGCATACTATGGCAAAATACGAAAATATTTGTAAATACATCCATCTTCCTGTACAGTCGGGCAACAGCCGCATTTTACAACTGATGAACCGCACCTATGACAGAGAGTGGTACATGGAACGTGTAGCTTCTATTTACAGGATTATCCCCGATTGTGCCATCTCTTCTGACATGATAGCAGGATTTTGCAGCGAGACGGAAGACGAACACCGTGACACCCTAAACATGATAGAATATGCCCGATACAGCATGTCTTATATGTTTTGTTATTCCGAAAGACCCGGCACCCCCGCCGCTAAAAAATATGCCGATGATGTACCTGACGAAATCAAAAAAAGAAGACTTCAGGAAATTGTGGACCTTCAGATGCGTACATCCCTGGCCGTAAACCTGGCCGATGTCGGCAAGACCTTTAAAGTGCTCATAGAGGGCGACAGCAAAAGATCAGATGCCGAGTACAAAGGGCGTAACAGTCAGAACAAGATGGTCAATTTTCCTAAGGCGGAAGGTGTCGGTCCCGGTGACTATGTGATGGTAGAAATCACCGATGCCACCTCAGGATCCCTCAGAGGCAAAATCACCGTCAGACCCTGATTTGTATTAACACTATAAGAAGATTTAATTTTGAATATACAGGCGGTAAAGCAGAGGTTTGGAATCATAGGCAAGTCTCCCCTTCTGGAGAGAGCCCTCAATACTGCCGTACGTGTGGCATCCACCGACCTCTCGGTACTCATCCAGGGCGAAAGCGGTGTGGGCAAAGAAGTATTCAGCCGCATCATCCACGAACTTAGCATCCGTAAGCACAATAACTTTATCGCCATTAACTGTGGAGCCATACCTGCCGGCACCATCAATTCAGAACTCTTTGGCCACGAAAAAGGATCGTTTACCGGGGCTGTCAACGAAAGAAAAGGATATTTTGAAACGGTCAACGGAGGCACGATTTTCCTTGATGAGATAGGAGAGATGCCCCTCGATACTCAGGCATTTCTGCTGCGTATCCTCGAGTCGGGAGAGTTTATACGTGTGGGCTCATCCAAGGTTCTCAATACCGATGTCAGGGTCATCGCAGCTACCAATGTAAATCTCGAAGACAAAATCCAATCCGGCAAATTCAGGGAAGACCTGTACTACCGACTCAATACCGTACCGATAAGGGTGCCTGCACTCCACGAAAGGCGGGAAGACATATATATGCTGTTCCGGAAGTTTGCCGGCGATTTTGCCGAAAAATACCGCACAGATTCTATATCGCTGACACCGGAAGCCAGGTCCATTATCGAAAATTACCGCTGGCCGGGCAACATCAGGGAGCTAAAAAACATGGTCGAACAGCTGTCAGTGCTGACTGAAGAAAAAGAGATCGACACCGATCAGCTTGTAGAACTTGTACCCAATATCCGCAATAGAATGCTTCCCAGCAAAGGTTTTGACAGTGGCTCATCAGGAAGTTCGTACAACGAGAGAGAAATCCTTTTTAAGTTTCTGCTGGAGATGAAAAGCGACCTCTCGGACCTTAAAGGACTGATTTACGAACTGGTGCAAGCCAACGATCTTACCCTGCCGGACCTGGCCCAGTTAAAAAAAATGCCGTCGTACGGGTCGGAACAAATTCTCAGCAAAGCATACGCTGGCCAGCAGGCCGAAGGCAAAGCAGATTTTGAGACCTATGACCACGGAAGACCGATACTCCTGCACAACAAGGACCAGTATCCTGATACTGAGGATGTCGAAGAAATCCTCTCCATAGAGGAAATGGAGAAAGACATGATCCGCAAAGCACTCAAAAAGTACAATAACAGGCGTAAAGATGCTGCTGACGAATTGGGTATTTCAGAAAGAACACTTTACCGCAAGATCAAGGAATACAACATCCCCGACATGTAATCCGGTGTGGTATATTTTTAAAGTTCATTAATAACATCAAATGCAGGAAATCGTATTTCTGAATGGGCAGTTCAAGCCATTATCCGAGGCAAGTCTGTTACTTACTGACCTGGGCCTGCTCAGGGGTTACGGTATCTTCGATTTTTTCAGGGCCATTGATGGCCACCCTGTCTTTTTGGAGGACCACCTTGACAGATTTGAATCATCCATGAACGGGTTAAATCTGACCACTGAGTTTACCAGAAGTCAGCTCAGGGAAGCCATTCTGCGGCTCATAGAACTTAACCCACACCCGCTTGTAGGTGTCAGAATGGTGGCCACAGGAGGCTATGCTCCCGATGCCTATACTCCTGTCGCCGGCAACCTATTTATGATAGCCAGGCCATTTAGTTTTCATCCCTTTGATAAAGGGCTGCACCTGATGACGGTGCAATTCAGGAGGGAAATGCACAGTGTAAAGACCACCAACTATCTGACACCAATCTCACTTTTGCCAAAGATGAAAGAAACCGGTGCCGACGATGTGCTCTACCATCTCAATGGTTATGTATCAGAATCATCCAGGTCCAATATTTTTCTTATAAAAAACGGTACCCTTATTACCCCTGACAAGGATATGCTTCTTGGCGTCACCCGCAAGAGGATCCTGTCATTTGCAGACGAAATCATGCCTGTGGAAGTCAGGGCTGTTTCAAAAGAAGAACTGGCCCATGCCGACGAGGTGTTTCTCACAGCAAGCACAAAAAGAATATCTCCCGTAACACGGATAGATGATTACCGGTTTGCTATAGGCCCTTACACCCGTAAATTATACGACAGGCTGATCGTGGAGGAAGGAAAGTAGCTTTAAAATTTTATCGCTATACATTCTTATAAATCGGCATTCTGGGCCATGGCTCTAGCCTCCTCAAAAGCCCTGGCCATGGACTCCTCTGTAATGCCTGGTGCTAGGTCCATCGGCTGGGCATGTAAAAATCTGATGTCGTGGATGCCGGCAAGGCCAAAAATCGATTTAAGGTAAGGTTCCTGAAAATCAAAAGAGTGCATATATGTAGATGGGCTGTAGTCGTTGCCGCGGGAAGTAATACAATACATTATTTTATTTTATTTTGGGCCAGGCCTATGACTCCCTGTTCTGTAAAGCTGAACAGGATTCCGGCCTGCATGATGACATCTATGTAATGTTTAAGTATGTAGGGAACGCTGAAGTTCCACATCGGATTGCTTATAAGGTAATAGTCATAAGACACAAAGTCCCTCGAGTATTTGGTGATTTCATCCCAAATCTTCTGAGTATCCGGGTCCAGAGATATGCCCATCATGCTGGCATATTTTGCCTCAGAGGCATTGACGGATACTTCGGGAAGTTTTTCCTTAAAAGATCCATTTCGTCAACCTGGAGTGCGGAATATTTTTTACGCAGTGCTGTCAGAAATTCATGAGAAACCTGAAGAGTTCTCGACCTGCTGCCCCGGGGAGAGGCAATAATATGCAATAACTTCATTTTAAAGGTGTTTTAGGGTTAATTATTGTTTTGACTTTCATTTTCAGTGAAAGAATAATTCTTTGACTAAATCACAAATATAAGTATACTGTTTGGAATTAGTATAATATGAGGCAAATTATTTTTGGAATAGTTTTTTTATTTTATTTGTGCAGTTTTTTAAATCTAGTGAGGGACAGGAGCGGGCATCCCACCTGTGGCGGGATAAAGCAATATTTTACATTTTATAATTCTACGTTCTACGTTGGTTGCCGAGAGAGTGAGGGATAGGAGCGGCATCCTGATTCGGGATACAGCGGATAGCCCGACCTCGGCCCGCATGGGACGGGGGCACTCCCTAAAAAATAAAGATCAGAAAGTCAATCCATACGAAAGAGAGGAACAACTTATCCACAGCACTGTGTAACCCAGGTATCACACCGGCAACAAGGACTCCTGTATCTTTGCGTCAAAAATATAATGTATACAATGAATCTGGAAAAATTAATAGCAGAAAACAATGGCACTGTTGTGGATGTAAGGACACCGGCAGAATTTATGGGCGGACATGTAGCCGATTCCGTAAATATACCTCTGAACGAAATTCCTTACAGAGTCTCCGAACTTTCAAACCTCAAAATGCCGCTGATTCTGTGTTGTGCATCAGGAAACCGCAGCGGACAAGCCGAAATGTATCTCTCTTCGCTCGGCATCTCATGTGTCAATGCCGGTCCATGGACCAATGTGAATTATTATAAATCACTCGTCGCCTAGTGACCCTGCCATGATGACAAAATTACTTACAGGGTGGCATTTTATGAGGTGGCTGAGGCTGGCAGCAGGTATGCTCATGGCATGGCAGGCCTATGTTTTGGCTGACAGTATGTATGGCTTTATAGCAGGGTTTTTTCTGCTCCAGGCCATCACAGACACTGGTTGCTGTGGGGCTGCCACATGCCAGACAAACACATTAGCCTCAGACAAAAAGCAGGAGGTCGAACCCGATTTCGAAATAATAAAACAAAAATAATATGGGTACTTATACTGTAGATCTCAAATGGGTGGCTGACAGGATTGGTGAGGTTTCGTCGCCGGAATTGCTTGACACCATTGATGTCGCCACACCACCGGAATTTCCAAAAGGGGTGGAAGGTGTGTGGTCACCTGAACATTTTTTTACTGCTTCGGTCAACAGTTGTTTTATGACTACTTTTTTGGCTGTAGCCGAAAACAGCAATCTGTCATTTTCGCATTTTACCTGCAGGGCTGAGGGCAAACTCGAAAAACCTGAAGGCCGGTACTTGATGACTGAGATCGTCCTCCACCCACAGCTGGAGATTACCAACGAATCAGACATAGACAAGGCACACCGCATCCTGGAAAAATCAGAGAAAGCATGCCTGATATCCAATTCCATCAAATCCACGGTGGTTATGGTGCCTGTGATTACTGTGAAAGCCGGTGTGCTGACACATTAAAATTCGTCATTTTTATCATATTTTAAAGGCCACGCCAATATAAGATTGGGGAGGCCTTTTTGATTTTTAATGTCTCAGGATTGACAATTAATGTGTAATTTTGGCGTTTGTTTCCGAGACTGGATATAAACAGCCCAAAAGATGCTTACAGGATTTTTAAGAACATACTTTATTTTGGCTTTGACCGGCCTGTGGTGGTCATCGGCCTCGGGACAGGACAATGTCAAAGTCAACACTTCCTCCTCGGTAGACAGGTATTTGCTCCAGTTTGTCAACGAAGGCAAGTCCAGGGAGTCTATTAAAGCCTGGAGGATACAGATCATAACCACCGACGACAGGCGGGAGATGGAAGCTGCAAGATCTACTTTTGCATCCATGTATCCGGGTATGAATATGGAGTGGAAACACGTAGCACCCTACTATCAGGTAAGGGTCGGTTATTTTGAAAATAAAAACAAGCTGATGCCCTTTTTGCTGGAGCTTAAAAAGACGTTTCCGGCAGCTACGCCCGTGTATGACAATGTCAGTAAAAGGGCCCTCGTCAGCAACTAAAACCCACGATGGCAGGACAATCACTGACCAAAAACAAGTCTTTTGACTGGATAGCACTGTCGGTGTTTTTCAGCTTGGTCATCATAGGGTGGTTTATGGTGTTTTCTACTCTTTATGACTCGAAAAATCCTTATTCTTTTCTGGACATCACCACCCTTATAGGAGCCCAAAGTCTGTGGGTAGTCTTGTCGACGTTTGCTTTTTTCAGTGTGCTTACCCTTGACTGGAAATTCTGGAACACGCTGGCTTATCCTATATATGCCATAACTATATTTTTTCTGATTATGGTCCTTATTTTTGGGGATGTCATCAATGGTGCCCGGGCCTGGTTTTCGTTTGGATTTTTTTCTATCCAACCCTCCGAATGGGCCAAATTTGGTACCGCTCTTGCCATATCGAGTTACCTCAGCTTTTTCAAGACAAGGATTACCACCACCAATGTCATGATTGTTTCCCTGGCTATATTTCTGGGGCCGGCCCTTCTGATCCTGTTGCAGCCGGATTTCGGGTCTTCGCTGGTGTTCTTTTCGTTTTTTATCCTGCTGTACAGACGAGGCATGTCGCCATGGGTCCTGATTGTCGGTACAGGTGTGGCGGCCATTTTTATATTTTCACTGATATATACTCCACTTGATTCTACAGTAGCTCTTCTTTTTCTGGGGGCCACCATATTTGCCTTTGACCTCGAAAAACCATCCAGAGCCGCCATCGTGGCTGCTGTCACACTTGCCCTTACCATAGGAATGAAATATATACCTGCTGTGGCTCAGCTAAACATACTGCCACCGGCGATCATGATGTTATATTACCTATTTCTCGAGATTAAAAAGAGCAATGCCCGTCTCGTCACGCTGGTGATGCCTATCATCGTGGCCGCCTCGGCATTTGCCTTTGGCAGCAGTTATGTTTTTGACCATTTTCTCAAACCTCACCAGCAGGAGAGGATCAACGTGTGGCTGAGGCCCGAAAAGTGTGACCCCCGGGGCTCACTGTACAACATCATACAGTCCAAAATGGCCATTGGCTCAGGAGGTCTGGCAGGTAAGGGATTCCTTAAAGGGGAAATGACCAAGCTCGACTACGTGCCTGAGCAATCGACAGACTTTATCTTTACCTCCATAGGCGAGGAGCAGGGATTTATAGGCACCCTGGGGGTCATCCTGCTGTTTTCTATCCTGCTTATCAGATGCGTCATCATAGCTGAGCGTGCCAACCTCGAGTTTATACGAAATTACGGCTATGCTGTAGCCGGCATCTTGTTTTTCCATTTTGCATTTAACATAGGCATGACCATGGGGCTGCTGCCTGTGGTGGGTATACCGCTGCCATTTATAAGCAAGGGCGGTTCGTCACTGATGGTATTTACGATTATGGTTGCCGTCCTGCTTAAAATGGACATGGCAAGATTCAGAGCCAACTGACGCATTTTATGAAGTTTACCATAGAGCATAAAGATCCACAATCGGCGGCACGCTGCGGCACTATAACCACGGCCCACGGCGACATACCCACACCGATATTTATGCCTGTCGGCACACAAGGTACCGTCAAAGGTGTACATCAGCACGAACTCACAGACCCCATAGATGCACGCATCATCCTGGGCAATACTTACCATCTGTACCTCAGGCCGGGCACAGACATCCTGCGTCAGGCAGGCGGCCTGCACAAGTTTATAAACTGGGATCGGCCCATGCTGACAGACAGCGGCGGTTACCAGGTATATTCACTTAAAGGCATGCGTAAAATCACTGAGGAAGGTGTCAAATTTCAGTCCCACATCGACGGATCACGGCATTTTTTCAGTCCCGAATCGGTTATGGACATACAGCGGCTGATAGGTGCTGACATCATTATGGCTTTTGACGAGTGTACACACTATCCGTGCGAGTACAGATACGCCCGCAAGTCAATGCAGATGACACACCGGTGGCTCGACCGATGCATAAGCAGGATACGGGAGATGGATCCCGCTTACGGTTATGAGCAGACGTTTTCGCCGATAGTGCAGGGCAGCACATTTTCTGATCTGAGGGTAGAATCTGCCGAGTTTATATCATCCCGGGATCAGGATATGAACGCCATCGGCGGACTTTCTGTAGGCGAACCCCACGATGAGATGTATGCAATGACGGAGCTTGTGTGCGGCATCCTTCCTGCCGACAAGCCGCGGTATCTCATGGGCGTGGGCCTGCCGGAAAATATCCTGGAATCCATAGCTCTGGGCATAGACATGTTTGACTGTGTCCTGCCTACACGCAATGCCCGCCACGGCATCATATACACCAGCGAAGGCGTCATCAATTTACGAAATGCAAAGTGGCAGGACGACTTCAGCCCCATAGACGCCAACAGTACGGCCTCCACAAGCAGAAACCACACCAAAGCTTACCTCAGGCACCTATTTAAAGTGGAAGAACTGCTGGCGGGTCAGCTGGCTTCCATCCAGAATCTGAGTTTTTTTCTGTGGCTCGTGGACCAAAGCAGACGAAAGATAGCCGAAGGTACGTTTTATGCCTGGAAAAATGAGATGGTCCGCAAAGTCAGCCAAAGGCTCTAAAAAGCATCGATGAAGATACTCGACTGGTACATCATTAAAAAATACATCAGCACATTCTTTTTTACGATGATGCTGATAA
This sequence comes from Bacteroidota bacterium, assembly GCA_029573365.1. GTDB lineage: Bacteria > Bacteroidota > Bacteroidia > Chitinophagales > Saprospiraceae > OLB9. The sequence continues at coordinate 8,064 of JAKQGD010000085.1, forward strand.
CGATGATCGCCGTTTCGATCAATTACTTCGAAATGGTGGATAAATTTATCAATTCGAAGTTGTCGCTGTGGCAGATTTTTATGCAGTATTACAGGCACTTTATCCCATACATCAACGGTCTTTTGTGGCCGTTGTTTGCTATGCTGGCTGTAATCTTTTTTACATCAAGAATGGCCAAAAACTCCGAAATCATAAGCATACTCAGTGCCAAGGTAAGTTATGGCAGGTTTCTCAGGCCCTACATGATCGGGGCAGGCTTCATCGCCACGCTGCTATGGATAGGCAACAACTATTTTATTCCTCAAAGCAACGTGCATAAAAACGATTTCGAAATCAAATACATCAAGCCGGGGCTAAAATCTACGCTCAATTACAACATACATTTCTGGCTTTCGCCGAATGAAAAGGTATTTATCCGTACGTACACGGCCAGCGACAGCTCAGGACGAACCTTCAGGCTCGAAAAATTTAATGGCAATCAGCTGGTGTATACCCTCAAGGCCAACCGCATCATTTTTACTGGTAGGCCCAATAAGTGGAAACTCGAAGGGTATGAAATCAGAACGTTTAATGACCTGAACGAAACCCTCGTCATGAAACCATCGAGCCATATGGACACGACGTTTAATTTTGTACCGGAGGATTTTAACCGATATACCAACCAGATGGAGCTGATGACCACCCCTGAGCTCAATGAGTTTTTATCTTACGAACAGCAGAGGGGCCTGGATTCTGGTAAGAAGTACAGCATCGAGATATACAGGCGTACCGCCGACCCTTTTTCCATCTTTATCCTGACTCTGATAGGTGTAGCGGTAGCTTCACGCAAGGTTCGCGGAGGCATGGGCTTTCATATTGCAGTAGGTGTGGTCCTGGGCTCACTTTTTGTCATCCTGTCAAAGTTTAGTACCACTTTTTCCACCAATCTGTCGCTACCACCTATCATAGGGGTATGGATACCCAATATCTTTTTTGCCGGTGTGGCCTGGTATCTGGTAAAAACGGCCCAGAAATAATCACTTTCAATTTGTCTCCCCGGATTTCTAAGGTAAAATTTAGTGCCCTTGGTTTCTTAAACAATAAACTGCCCCTGCTGGCGCAAGTTTATAACTTGTGGCTTTACTTGATAGCCATTAATTACTAACCACATAACCTTCAAGACTTATTGGTCTTTCTTCTATCTCTACATCAAAAACATTAATTATTCCCTAATTATCTTTTACACTATGAGGTAAATTAAAGCAGCATATAGATATTATCAAAATTCTTACCAAAAAAGTTTATGGCACGAGTTGAAAACTCGTGCCAGCAGGGGGATTCCTTAACCTTCCCGGATTATTATTTTATTTATTGTCCTCAATATATTTTACTGCTTTACCATCCACACATACCAGTTTCCTTTCTATCTCCAACATATTTACTTTATCAATGTAGTAGTCATATCTGATTAAAAATGGTAAATGAACCAATCGCCTATATCCAACTAAAGCATCATTTTGTAAAGAAATGCTCAAATCTTTTGGAAATTTTTCAAGGTTTTCAATATTAGTAATGTCAGATTTGACTAAAAAACTCATTGAGTAATCAAATGATTCACCCTGAATATTTTTACAGACTATACTATCAAATTTCAAAACATCTGTTAGGCAATTGCAAAAATTATCTACTATAAACACTTTACTTTTGCGATTATGGATTGTATCAATAGAATGAAATATTTTTACTTCTTCAATCGTCATTGGTTTTTTAGTACATGACAAATGTAATGAAATAAATAAAGTAAACCAGATTTTGTATGGGCATGACTTGATCATATTTTTCCTTTTATATTAACAATAAATTTCATTTGAGTCCTGAATGGTTTTTTCCCTTTGTGATGTTGTAGCAACCACCAGGATGCAAATCCTCTACCGGGAGTTTTATTTATTGTAAAGGGTAATGTAGCATTTTGAAATTTACCCAAATCCTCATCATCCAGTCCAAAGTGATCAAATACTTCAATGTAAAACGTTCCTTCCCATTCCTTGGTATTTGGATCGTAATTGTAGTTTTGTTTATGAATTTTTGTATACTCAGTGTCATTCATCATAATACGTAAACCTTCTAAATTACTGTCATCATATTTTGGGTGGCCATCTTGTTCGTTTTTATCATAGAAAATCAATGGAATAGAGTTGATATTCCCGTTTGTTTTCTTTAATTCAATATTTAAGTCATTGCCAAACTTTTTAATAAAGTTTTTTGTAGCTATTTTATTTTTTGCTGCATTGCTCATGATCGGACTAAAATAGTCTGTTCCATCTCCAGTGATAAATCTTTCCATAAAATACTGTGCTTCCGGCTCTAGTGTACCGGATGATGCCCATGTTATAAGCTCATACATGTACCACCTAAGTTGGTCAGTAGAAAGAGTGGCCAAACCGGAGTTATCTGAGGATAGTAAGGCTAAATTTGCATTGGTTCCGCTTTTCATATCCGGAGCAATAGTAGTAGGTGGATTGTGTGGATGCCTGTACTCTGTCTCACAAACTTTAATACCAGGAATGATACCAGCTAATGGTACAGTTATTGATTGTATCTGTATATTGTTTTGAATTTCTTCTTCCTCTCCTAAATCATATTCCCAACTTAATCCTTCCATAATATCCTCCCACCTTATACTTACCCCTTTTGCAAGCATTTCTTCATAATACTTAACTGCATCAAAATACTTTTCAGCACTATATTTGTTGAAGAACCAATTAAAGTAAGTTTCATTTCCATAAAACTGCCCAGAAAAATTTAAAACATAATCACTGTAATCGTCAAGTTGCAATAAAGAATTATGATAATATTCCATTAATGCCAACATTAGACAATTAT
>JAKQGD010000094.1 GCA_029573365.1 Bacteroidota bacterium
TTTTCCGGAAAAGAAAACCGACATACTCACTCCGGGTTATGACAAGGCCATGAAAACTGTCAGCCCGTGGACATTTGCCTCCTTCAAGGCTTCAGAAGGTTTAAAATCTACCGCCGCAGACATGGTCAGGTTTCTCAGAGCCAATATGGAAATATCAGGCACACCGCTGGATACGCTACTGGACCGAAACTTCAACATGGTCCCTGAGCCTGGCTTTAATAATCGTCTCGGTGTGGGTCTGGGATGGCATGATGTAGACATGAACAGATTTAAAATTTATATGCACACAGGCAGGACCACAGGGTACAATGCCTTTGTAGGAATGGTTAGAGAGACCCGGACAGGGGTCGTTATACTGTCCAATTCGTCAATAGGGACAGAAGACCTTGGAATGCAGATTCTGAGAATGATCAATTTTAACTGGAAACGCATCAGCAGCTGACATTTTCTGTATGGATAAAAACAAAAAACCAACCACCCTGGGATGGGACGAATTCAGATCGCTGGGAGATCCATCTGCTGCACCTGACATGCCGTTAGAAAAGGGCCCATTATTTAACCCCGCTGTTTTGCAGCTTAGAATACACCTGGACCGTAAAAACCGTGGAGGCAAGGAAGTGACCATAATCCGTGGATTTACGGGACCGTCTGAAAAACTTGAAGACCTCGGAAAACTGCTAAAAAGTAAATGCGGTGTGGGAGGCGGTGTCAAAGACGGCGAAATACTGTTGCAAGGCAACCACAGGGACAAGGTGCTCCAAATCCTGACAGAACTTGGTTACAAACAAACCAAGAAGGCAGGCGGCTGACTCAGAAAAGATGAGTTATTTGCCCAGACTGCCTATGATCCGCAGTATCAGATTGATGACCAGGCTGACAAGTATCATGGTGGTGATCGGAAAATAAAACCTGAAATTTTCTTTTTCAATTCTTATGTCTCCGGGCAAACGACCCAGAAAAGAAAGTTTGTCTCCCCAATAATACCAGATCAATCCAAAAAGTGTAATACATACACCTGCGATTATTATCCACTTGCCGGTATTACCTTCCATGGTCAGGACCAGAGCTTTTGCGGATAAACACCATTTTCTATCAGCGAATTGATTTTATCCATGACAAAAGGTTTGTCTTCCTGGTAGGTAACTCCAAACCAATCAGACTCTGTGTCTATGACTTTAACATCCAGGATGTTGTCGGTAATCAGCTTATCGACGATGGTGGGTATGTAAAACTCGGAGGTCAGCTTCTCCCCTTCCCTCTTTAAAAATTCGCGGAAAATATCGGTACAGTATTCAAAATAAGAAGGCATAAAGCCCCACATATTCATAGATACCAGAGTGTTTTCATCCAGAATTACTTCGCCGTCCCCATCAGGATAAGTGATTGTACCCCCGGCATTTCTTTTAATTTTAACACATTCTTTAATCCCCGTCAGATTGCCGTCGGGATCGAGCGAGCAAACACCGCGGTTGACAGTTCCATGCTCTGATAGTGTATTTCTAAGATAGTATGCCACTACAGAGTAGTCATTGGACCCCGCAGACCAGGCATTGTTAAGAAACGATGCCAGTTGCACAAAAGAATCCACTCCATAATAATCGTCGGCGTTTATCACACCAAAAGGTTCGTTTATTACATTTTTAGCCACCCAAATGGCGTGTGCAGTGCCCCAGGGTTTTTCTCTTTCCGGGTTGTAGGAACACCCTGCAGGTATGTTGGATAATTCCTGCGAAACAAATTCCATCTCTATACGACCCTGCAATTTCCCGCGGAAATACCTTTCGAACTCATCCCTGAAAAAATCACGGATAATAAATACAACCTTGCCAAAACCGGCATTTATTGCATCATAAAGCGAATAATCAATTATGGTTTCTCCATTGGGCCCAAAAGAATCCAATTGCTTTAGTTTGCCATACCTGGATCCCATTCCTGCCGCAAGGACTAAAAGTGTTGGTTTCATGTATAATGTCTATTAAAAAAAATTGGTGATAGAGTCACAAAGGTATACTCAAAAGTTTTTATTTGCTAATTTTAGAACCAGCACCTGAACCGGAATGATGCCTTAAACGATCATTTGGACTTAAAACGAGACTCAGAAGATTTTGATTGCAATGTTAAAGATTGTTAATAATGCTTTAATTGTATTAATTCACATATTTAATATTTTGTATGTCAATATGTTGACATGTCATTAACAAATGTACTGACTTAAAAAAAAATGAAATTAAAAATACACCCTGAAAGAGCCGCTACTAACTTTGCGTCATTATTCAAATTTAAAAATATTAAAAAAGAATGAAGAAGCTTTTATTATTTGCTTTGCCACTGTTTTTGTTCTCTTGCAAGTCTGGCGTTGATGCTCACAAGGCTGCTATCGAGAAGTTGGGTACTGACTGGGATGCTGCTACAGCTGCAGTAACTGGTTTTTCTGAAGGTTTTACCAAGGACATTACAGCTTACACTGAAGCTGCTAACGGTATGATGCTTGACTCTACAGCTGCTGCTGCACTTAAGGGTGACGCTGCTACTAAGTGGGGAGAAGCTACT
>JAKQGD010000095.1 GCA_029573365.1 Bacteroidota bacterium
ACTGATAACCCGGGCGGATATCTGGGATACGGCGTTTTGTTTATGGTGATTACGGTGATTCTAGCGTTTATTCCCATAATCGGCCAGCTTGTATCATTTGTAATTTCGCCACCATTGAGTGTAGGTATTCCCATTGCTGCACATAAACAAAATACACAGGGCAATACTGAGTTTGGCAATTTTTTCCGTGGTTTTGATTACCTGGGACAATTGCTGATAGCTTACCTTATCCAGATGTTGATATACCTGATTATAGCCCTTCCAATAATCATTGTTTTAGGTTACAGTTTTGTAGGGCTCATGACTGACCCCACCAATCCTGACAATTCTATCGCTTTTGCGGAAGCAATGTTTTCGAAATGGCCTTTGTTCCTGATTACATTTCTTGTTATGATTTATGTAGGGGTCTCCCTGAGATGGACCAATATGCTTATAGTGTTTCATAAGTATGACGCTGTTGATGCCATAAAGACAAGCTGGAAACTGGTGGGCAAAAACTGGTTTGCCCATCTGGGTTTTGTCCTGCTAATGGCAATGGTTATCCTATTAGGTTTTATTGCACTATTCGTGGGTATATTCGTCGCTTTTCCGGTCATTATGGCGGCTGATTATGCAGGATATGCCGACATATCGGGTTTGGATAAAAAGGACAGTGAAATCAGTGATATAGGCAGGGCCGAGGATCTGGTATAATAATTAAAATTTTCTGACCAGATTAAAGATCCACAAACCCAGAAGCCCTAGTCCAACAGCGGCTAATAGCAAGCTCGCTGATATCCACAGGTTTGTGTCCAAAGGCAGGCTTTCAAAACGATTGATTGATGTGCCGGTGTCGTAGGAATAATATCTTCTCGGTTGCTGCTGCTCTATTTGTTTGGCAATGACATAAATACTCAGGGCCAGAATAAAGAATAAGAAGGCCAGAAAAAAGTTTCTGTGGATGCCTCTTGACAAATCAGTCATTGTAGCATACTAAGGTGATATTATAATTCAGCACAGAAAGCTTAAAGTAAAAATCCTTAAATATCCAGCATCATGGCCATAGGGTCTTCGAGCAATTCCTTGACCTTTACGAGGAAGGTTACTGAGGTGCTGCCGTCAATAATTCTGTGATCGTATGACAATGCCAGGTACATCATAGGACGGATGACCACCTGTCCGTTTATGGCTATGGGTCTGTCCTTGATGGCATGCATACCCAGGATGGCAGATTGTGGTTCATTGATGATGGGAGTGCTGACTAGCGAGCCAAAAATCCCGCCATTGGTGATGGTAAATGTACCGCCTTTCATTTCCTCGAGAGAAAGTTTGCCGTTGCGGGCTTTGTCAGCGAGGTCCTTGATTTCGTTTTCTATCTCAGCAAAGTTTTTGGATTCCACATTTTTTACCGGTGGTACCACCAGTCCGTTTGGAGTCGAGATGGCTATTGAGATATCTACAAAGTCGTTGTATATGATGTCGGTACCTTCGATCATGGCATTGACGTCGGGCATTTCCATGAGCACCTTGGCACAAGCCTTGGCAAAGATGGACATATACCCCAGTTTGATGCCGTATTTGGCTACAAACCTGTCCTGGTATTGTTTACGCAGTTCATTGACAGCGGTGAGGTCCACTTCGTTGAAGGTGGTTAGCATGGCGGTCTGGTTTTTGGCCGATACAAGCCTGGCCGCAATGGTCCTACGCATCCGTGACATCTTTTCCACCCGTATATTTCTGGAGCCGACCTGTATTACCGGAGTAGAAGGCACCGCTGGAGTTTCCGTGCCTGCAGTCGGCGAAACGGGTGCGGTAGCAGTGGGATTGGTCACAGCCTTTAGGGCGTCCTCCCTGGTGATTCTTCCGTCACGGCCTGTACCTTCGACCTGAGCGGGGTCAACATTGCCTTCTCTGAGTATCTTACCCGCTGCCGGAGACGGATGTCCTGCTGCATAACTTGTGGATGTGGATTCTGCCGGACTGGAAGCAGGGGTTTCCGGTGCGGGGGCTGCAGGCTGTGCAGGAGTGGCAGCAACACCTGCCGTAACCGATGTGTCTATGCGAGCCACTAGGGTACCTATAGGCAGATCTTCGCCTTCCTTTGCCACATGTATGAGCCTGCCGCTGGCTTCAGCAGGAAATTCGAGGGTAGCCTTGTCTGATTCAAACTCACAGATCGGCTCGTCGATTTTTACAAAATCCCCGTCTTTTTTCAACCATTGTGACAGCGTCACTTCCGTGATGGACTCGCCGATGGTGGGCACCTTCATTTCTACCAGGCTCATAATTTACAAATTTTGGCCAAAGATAAGGGCGATTAAAAACGGCTTCAAAGATTTAAGAAAAAAAAAGGAACAAATTTTTGATTATACTAAAATAAAATTTAGACTTATCTAAAAATCAATATCTGTTTCTCACCATTTTCAGGATTTCTTCAGTAGCTTTTCTGGCACCAGAGACCGGTGAGCCGAAGTTATTATTCATAATGCTGAAAACCAGTTTGCGACCCGAACTTGCTACCATGTAACCACTGAGGTTGTACACGCCCGACATAGACCCGGATTTGGCCCATAAATAAGGTTCAGAGATTTTACCGGCAAATACAGTGCTGAGGGTGCCATTGGTGCCACCTTGAGCAAACAGCGAAAAAAGTCTTTTTTCCGGCACCATACGATACATCCTTGCCAACACACCGGTGATAAATATAGGTGTGAGACTGTTGTAACGGCTAAGGCCCGATCCGTCGACCCACCGTGGTTTTGACCTTGCAAAAAGTGTGTCTTCCATCATCTTTTTGATGGTCCAGGCCGTAGAGATCGTGTCAGTCAGGGAAAAGCCACTTTGTAGCAGCAGGTGTTCGGCAAGCATATTGTCGCTGACCTGCATCATGCGTCTGAGTACTGTGTCAGACGGTGTGGAATACAAGACGTGGGCATCTGTGGGCACAGACTCATGGGTCACTCGTATGTCAGCGTCCAGCCATTGGGCCAGTAAAGCTCTGTTGGTTGCTTCGGCATCGGCATAGGGCACTTCCTGGTAATAGAGATAAGATGTATCAACAGCCTTTGGCCAGGAAAATATATTTTTATCCCGGGGCTTGCGGATGTATTCAGCTTTGTCGTCCTCTCTAAAGCGGGAGGCCAGATATACCGGGGTGATGGTCCTCACAGGGCCTTGTTTGTCTACGGTAAGCACATTGGCGAAAGCCGGAAAAGAGGTCAGCTCAGTCTGGTAATGGTCATTGTAGTCGTCCCACATCCACCCTTCGCCGTAAGGCGATATTCCCACGTGTCCGTAAGAAATAAGCAGTGATTTCTCCTGTGATCTGGCTCTGAGAAAATTGGCTACTGTGTCTGATTCGAAATAAGGATGCAGGAAGGTCGGATCTGCTGAGCCCCAGATGGTCAGAGTCGAGTCCGTTTCTGTGTATTTAAGGCCTGCGAGCGAATCACCTAGAGTGGCCAGGCAACTGTAAAGGGTTAGGATTTTAACATTGGAAGCGGGGATAAAATTTTTATCTGCATTGTCGGCAAGCAGTGTTTCTCCTGTAAGCAGGTCCGCCACATACAGACCTGAAAAGCCGGTTTTGAGTGCCGGGGCCTCTCTCAAAGCCTTTAGGATTGCATCTCCCTCCGCAGTTGTTTTGCGGTAAGTACTGCATGACGCCAGCATCAGAAAGGCCATAAAAACTATGCCATAGCCGATGAGAGCCTTCCAAAAAACGGAGCCAATCATACTGCTACGCTGTAGTCTCTAAGGGCATCGTTGAGAGATACCTTGGTATCTGTAGATGCTTTTCTCTGGCCTATGATCAGGGCACAGTTAACATTGTATTCTCCGGCAGGAAATTTTTTAGGATAACTGCCCGGAATGACCACGGCTCTTTCGGGCACTTCGCCTTTATAGATGACTGGTGAGGGCCCGGTGACATCTATAATGTGGGTAGACTGAGTAAGCACCACATTGGCTCCCAGTACGGCTTCTTTTCTCACCCTGACGCCTTCCACCACTATACATCTGCTTCCTATAAAGCAATTGTCCTCGATTATAGTGGGGCTCGCCTGCGGGGGTTCGAGTACGCCGCCTATGCCCACGCCACCTGACAGGTGTACATTGCGGCCTATCTGAGCACAGGAACCGACGGTGGCCCAGGTATCTACCATGGTGCCGCTACCCACCCATGCACCGATATTGACGTAGGAAGGCATAAGTATAACGCCCTGCTCCAGAAACGAACCATAACGGGCGATGGCATGGGGCACGACCCTCACACCCTGGGATGCATATTGTTTTTTAAGAGGAATCTTGTCATGAAACTCAAACGGACCTACTTCTATGGTTTCCATGCCAGAGATAGGGAAAAACAGTACAATGGCCTTCTTAACCCAGTCATTGACTTTCCAACCGTCGCCGTCGGGCTCTGCTACTCTCAGCGTTCCTTTGTCTACCATTTCTACGACTTCCCTGATGGCTTCCTGTGAGCCCGGAGAGCTTAGGTGTGACCTGTCATCCCACAGTTTATTGATCAGATTTTTGAGATCTTCCATATATGTGTATTTCCGGTTGTATCAAAAAAAGAGCCTGAATGCCAGGATTTGTGAAAAGATGCCCACGAGGTACCCTCCGTAAATTTCGTTTTCGTGGTGAGCCCGCAGATAAAGTCTGGCGAAGCCTACACCTCCTGCCAGTAAAAAAGTTGCCATAACCATAAGTCTGTCACTGACCCTCCATGCCAAATCGGCAAATGGCAGTGGTATGTCTGTAAAACCAAACGTAAAGTTGAATACAAAAAACAACATGGCTGCGACAAGGCCTCCTGCAGCTATGGTGTGCAGGCTTACCTTGGTAAAGCTGTTGATGACGAGGGCCATGAAGATAGATATGGTACAACCCAGGACAAAAAACGACAGAGCTCCGGGTATGTGGTCGTTGTTGCGGATATTCATATACAGCCACATATAAAATATGCCTGTAGACACGAGAGGCCCTATACGCTCCTTTTTGTCGTGCATCTCAAAACTCTGTACCAGGCCCAGTGCCTTCATCATGGATATGGCGATGGCCGGAAACATGACGGCTGTAGAAAGCACCGAAAAAACTGTCAGCCCCAGTGATTTAGGGCCAGAAAAACCGAAAGCATACGGATTGGAGAGTATTAAAAAAGCCAGGACATATGCAATGATAAATAACGGGTGCATTATCCATGATATGATCCTGGCAAGAAGTTTCAGCATTGGGTGATTATAAAACGCAAATATCGTAATTTATTTATAATCTGTGAGCAGCAACAGTAGATACTGCAAAATTGTTATTAATTAATAGTTTCAGGTGTTTTCACCAAAAAAACCAAACAACATGTTCGTGAAAAATTTTTATACTGCTTTCATTGTTCTGTGTTTGTTTTTTGAATCAAATGCTCAGAACAATACAGGCCGGCCGCTGACCATTTCTATGTTTACAGTGGCCACACAGTTGCCCGGAGGGAAGGTCCTGCCCATCCACCCGGGCCTCGAAGCAGGTACAGAATTCAGGCTTGGAAAATCGGATGGCAGCAAATGGTTTCAATCTCTCAAACTGGGCGGTTACCACCACCGTTTGTCACAGACAGCCATCATGATATACTCTGAGACAGGTTTGAGGCCTGTGATATACAGACGCTTATACGGAGAGGCAAGGCTCGGCGCCGGCTATCTGCACGCCATACCGGACCTGCAGATTTTTGAGTTGGCAGATGACAGTTACCGGAAAAAAACGAATCTGGGCAGGCCTCAGTTTATGGCTTCGCTGGCCCTGGGTTTGGGGTGGAGATTAAAGCCACAAACGGACAGTCCTCGTGTATTCGTAGCTATGCAATGTTTTTTCCAGATGCCTTTTATCAGGAGTTATGTACCGGTGCTGCCCAATACTGCCTTACATGCAGGTGTGTCATTGCCGTTTATTAAATCAAATAAATCCTGAGCCATGAACAGAACTTATATCGCCATTTGGGCCATGGCCCTGATGATTTTTGTGGCCGGGTGCACCAAGGATCCTGTGGGACCGACGTCAGATTGTACCGGCAGCGGATCTACAACCCATCCCAAAGCAGCACAATACCAGGCAGTAATCGACAAGTATGTAACTCGCGGTCTGCCGGGCATCTCTATCCTCATCCGTGACGATAAAGGGCTGTGGACAGGAGGTGCAGGCATGGCCGACATAGCAGAGGGCATAGCCATGAAGCCATGTACCGTATCCAAGGGTGCCAGCACCACCAAGACGTTTATAGCCGCTCTTGTCATGCTGCTCACAGAAGACGGCACCATCGGTCTCGATGATAAAATATCAAAATGGCTGCCGGACGAGGTAATCTCCAATGTGCGAAATGCGGCCGATGTGACCGTAAGAATGTTGCTAAACCATACATCGGGCATCTACGATGTCATCGATGACAATGGCTTTTACCTGGCAGTACTCAATGACCCTCCGCACAACTGGACCTCTAAAGAGCTGGTCAAATATGTGTATGGTGATGAGCCAGTTTTTGCTCCCGGTACGGATGTAGAATACTCCAATACCAATTTTCTGCTACTGGCCATGATACTGGACAAGACCACCGGAGGAGACCACAGCAAAGCACTGAGATCCAGGGTCCTGGACCCACTCGGATTGGCTGATACCTATTATTACTGGCATGAGGCATTGCCGGCAGAAGTGGCACAAGGCTATTTTGATTTTTACAACAACGGCACCATACTAAACATCACCAACTACAATACCGGCAGCGGCAACGGTTATGGCGGCGTGTATACCACGGTGTACGACCTTCAGACATTTGTCGAAGCCCTTGTGCGAAACAAAACCATCCTGAAGCCTGCCACACTCAGTGAGATGCTGACATACACACAGACAGACGAAGGCTACAACAGAGCCAACGGACTGGGTGTTTTTAAGGATTTTCTGGAGAGGTCGCCTGACCAGTATGGCATCGGACACAGAGGCAGGGACCTCGGCTATACAGCTGATATGTATTGGTTTCCAAACCAGGACTACACCATGACCTATCTCATCAATTACGGCACCGACGCCAAGAGTGATTTAAGGCCTGTGTTTTTTGATTTCCGCAAGGAAATAGTAGATGAGATGATGCAAAACTGAAAGCAGGAATTTCAGACTTCAAAACTGAGTAAAAACTGTTTGATTTCATTATCAAAGTCCTGACTTTCGTCGAATAAAAATCGTACCCTAACCGGAAGTACATATACCCTGATACCATGGTTTTGTAAGGTCTCCTTGTGCATTTCCAGCCTGACGGCATCCTTTTCTGTGGTCAGTACGATGGGCTTGTGATTGTGCTCCCTTACGATGCGTATTATCCTGTCTATGTCGTGTGTGTCAAAGATGTGGTGGTCTTCATATTCCACATCAATGACTGCATTCACCCGGGGTTCGAGGTAAGAAAGAAGGTATTCTGTATTGGCTATGGCACTGAGCAGAACGATATCTTCATTTTCTGAAAGACGTATCCTGCTGCTGTTGTCAAAAAAGCTATAAGGGTCAGCATATTTGTAGTAGGTAAAGAATACCTTTTGTCTGGCAAGGGGATTTATTTTCTGTACGATTTCCCTTTTCTGTTCATCACTTATGGTCCCGGGACATTTGGATACGATGATGATGTCTGCTCTGCGGTATCCTGACCTCCACTCCCTGAGGCGGCCGGCGGGCAGCAGGTAATCGTCATAAAACATGGAGTCATAGGGTGTAAGAAGGATGCTGATTCCCGGCTGCACACTTCTGTGCTGGTATGCATCGTCCAGCAGGATGGCCTGGATGTCAGGGTACTGACGGATCATGGCCGGGATGCCGTAGGCTCTGCTTTCGGCTACAGCCACGAGTATATCTGGATATTTCCTTCTGTACTGTACAGGCTCATCTCCTGCGGTAAGGGCTGTGTCAGAAAGAGTCACAAACCT
>JAKQGD010000105.1 GCA_029573365.1 Bacteroidota bacterium
GCACCTGATTCCATAATTTTTTGGTGATCGGTTAATTTCCCGATAAGGCATGATTTGGGTCTTTGTTGCCACCTGCGACTTCTAAAATGTGAGATCTCCCAAAGGTCATTACTTACTTCTTACCCGAATTCAATTTCGATAATTGTTTGATCCACTTAAAGTCTATATAAATTTTCTCCAATATCATTTGTACTAAAGTACAGTGTCTTTAAATATTAAGTACAGTCTTTGCTGTCAGACTGTACTGAACAAAAATAATTTTTGGGAAAAGTTAATTCTCAGGACGGGTCAGGCCTGCTCGGGCTGCATAGGCGATCACCTGCGCCCGGTTCTGCAGGTGCAGGCAGTAAAGGATCTCTCCCATATGGTATTTAACCGTACGCTCTGATATGCTCAAAGTACCTGCCACTTCCCGATAAGTTTGCCCCTGCGAGACCAAAGTGAGGATCTGCATTTGCCGGGGCGACAAGTCGCATTCGTGCAATGCTTTCTCTACAAGTTCGTCCGATTCCTCCCGGGATGCAGGTGGCTCGGCTTTGCTGGTTTGTAGGGCAAATTCTTTAAGGATTTTTTCTGCCATACCTGGTGAAAAAGGTGGGTGACCTTTCTGAAGTTCATTGAGATAATTTAGAAAATTCTGTGCATCCAGGCTTTTTAGTAAGTAACCTGAAGCGCCACTCCTCACGGCTTCAAACAGATTCTCCTCATCCTCCGACATGGTTAGCATCACAATTTTAATCTCAGGCATCTCAGCTTTGATCAGTCTCGTGGCAGAAACCCCATCACAATTTGGCATCCGGATATCCATCAATATCAGGTCGGGCTTCAATTGGCGTGCTTTTGCCAGCGCCTCAAAACCGTCATGCGCAGCCCCTACAACCTGAAAGCCTTCTGACTGCAGCAGGTTGGTGATTCCTTCCAGAAAAAGAAGGTGGTCATCCACCAGTAAAATTTTCAACTTGAAATGAGTTTTCATACCGCCTCTGTCACTTGTGTAGGTACACA
>JAKQGD010000106.1 GCA_029573365.1 Bacteroidota bacterium
TTTATCATACCCTGCCTGGATTCGGGTCGGTTTCCTGCCAATAAGGTCATCATCTTTAATGAGTGGGGCGATGAGGTGTTTTATGCCAGCCCCTACCGCAATGACTGGGCAGGAACCTATGGCGGTAAACCATTGCCGGCGGGCACCTATTTTTATATACTCGATACCGGAGACAATCAAAGGCCGGTCAATGGATTCTTAATTTTGCAAAGATGACACGAAGCCTGACCCTTATACTGTTTTTGGCCTTGTCGGCGTGCCTTGCAGCTCAGCAACAGCAGATGTACACCCAGTTTATGTACAACAAGATGGCCCTTAATCCAGCTTATGCAGGCAATGAAAAATATCTGTCGGCCAATATCCTGTACAGGGACCAGTGGAGTGGTTTTCCGGGTGCCCCGAAAGCCCAGGTGTTTACAGTAAGCCTGCCTCGTCTGGGCAAACGTGTGGGCCTGGGTGTCAATTTCGAACGGCAAACCATAGGCATCACAGAAAAACTTACCTATGAGCTGATGTATGCCTACAAGTTTTTTTTGGGTGAGGGAACGCTTAGCATGGGCATGAATGTGTCGGGTCGCAAATACATACAGGACTATACAGACAGCAGGCTTTTTGCCATCCATGGTATAGAGCTGGATCCGTCGATTCCCGCTACGTCACAAACCAGAAACCTGGTAAATGCAGGATTTGGTGTGTATTTCAACACAAACAAATTTTACCTTGGAGCGTCGTTGCCACGGATGATAAGGTCGGACCTTGATTTTGACAGCAACAATATTTTCAGCACTGAAGTCAGACACCTGCTGCTGATGACGGGTGGCACTTTTATTGTCAACAATGATTTCAGGCTGACGCCGCAGATGATGTTCAGGGCTGCAGAAAACAGTCCGTGGGGCGTGGACCTCAATCTGACCGGTACGTGGAAAGACAAATATTCTGCAGGACTGACCTACCGCACTGGGGGGGCCAGGGGGGACCTCGGCGAATCCCTGGATTTTATCATAGCTGCTCAGATAACGGACCGCATTATGATCGGTTTTGCGTATGACGCCACCATATCCAGAATCAGGGCCATAGACAACGGAAGCCTGGAGATGATTTTGTCCTACAATCTAATACCCAGAAAGATTAAGACCATCATCGTTAACCCAAGATATTTCTGACCATGGTGAAGGAACAGATTTTTAAATGGGTTTTTTTGATGTTGATTTGGGTCACAGCAACTTCATGTTTTGGCCAACCCGTGCTCAATACCGCGATCTGTAAAAAGGCAAAAGTCTATCCGGAGATCAGGATCAATACGGTCAACGAAGAGTCGTCACCGGCATTTGTAGGCGACAAGGTGGGTTTTATATTTACTAAAGGCGTCCTCAAACCAGGGAGTGATTCGTACTTTGACATCGGATATTCAAAGGTGGAAACTGATAATTCGCTTTCCGCTAAAGCGGAATTTGGAAGCAGGATAAACTCGGATTTTCACGAAGGTCCCATGAGCTATGATGCCGCCTCCAACCTGCTTTTTTTTACACGTACACACAAGGAAACCCGCAG
>JAKQGD010000121.1 GCA_029573365.1 Bacteroidota bacterium
TGGTCCGTATGGTGCACGAGGTGAAAACGCCACATCCATCTTACCTTGTGCTCCAGATAATGGATAAGGTATGCTCCTATCAGGTCCATCAGCAGGATGCCTGTCACCATGTTTAACCACACAGGCATCTCTACAAAAAACAGAAGGCCGATCCGATTGCTTACCACATAATCAGAGGTTTTTACCAGGATAAAAGCCAGGGAAAAATTGACTACAATGGTAGTGAGCGTAAAAAAGATATTTACTCCGGCATGTTTCCACTTGTCATAGGTAAACCTGAATAGCGGGGCTGCACTCTCCAGTACCCAGAAAAATGTAAGACCTCCCACGAGGATCAGGGTCCTGTGTAAGGACGGAATGGTACTAAAGTAATCGATGACAGACTGCATGGCTGTTAATGTTTTACTGACAAAGATACTGCCTGACATCCAATAAAGAAAGACCTTAAATACCCGTGTACCGGGAAGGTCGCATTAGCCTGCTGTCACCGCATTCTCTCCCTCTTCCTGAGCATCGGTATCAGGCGTCTGAGAAGAGTTTTTGTCTTCCGGCTTACCCGAGCTAAAAAACCGTCTGTGAAACAACAGGATGACGGTCACACCCACTGTGATGGCCGAGTCAGCTATATTAAATACTGGCCTGAAAAACTCAAAATGTTTACCTCCCCACAGGGGCACCCACTCCGGCAAAAAAGTATCTATCATGGGGAAATAGAGCATATCCACCACCTTGCCTGTCAGGAAGCTGCCATAACCACCCTCTGGCGGAAACATCGTCGCCAGCCCCCCGTGAAAGGTAGATTCAGAAAAAATCAATCCGTAGAACATCGAGTCTACGATATTGCCCAGAGCACCGGCTATGATCATGCTGAATGCCACAATCAGCCCTCTCGATTCGTTGTTTTTGATCAGAGTACGCAAAATGTAAATAAGCACACCCACCATGATGATCCTGAATATACTCAAGGCATATTTGCCGGCGGCCCCACCAAATGACAGGCCAAAAGCCATACCTTCGTTTTCTACAAAGTGGATCCTCGCCCAGTCCAGGCCGAGGATATTAAACCCGTCGCCGTAGTGGATGCTGGTTTTGATGTACACCTTAAGGGCCTGGTCTAAAATCAGGATTACGAGTATCGTCAGCAGAGATGCGGTGCTCTTATTCAATGATTTTTGTTTTTATAAGCCGCAAAAATAGGATATTTTTCCTTTATCCGCCGGTTTCCGGGACTCTTTATTGACGATGAGGCTTCACAGGAGTAGCTGTCCCGGACCGCTAATTTTTGTTTTTTGGGAGTGACCCCGTCCCGGCAGGGACGGGG
>JAKQGD010000125.1 GCA_029573365.1 Bacteroidota bacterium
AAAGAAGATCGCCGTTACAGAAAAAAAGTATTCAGCTGATCGCTCCGCAATACAATCTGGATGGACAACAAGTCACACCCTATGAAAAAGTCATGGGTGTCCTGGATTTTGTTTCAGGCATGACTGACGGATATGCTACAGAACTGTACCGCAAAATCAAGGGCATAGACATACCCTCACACAAGTGAGAAGAATTAAAATTATTTGTTTGCTAGTTAAAAAACTGATATTTTGTCTTTAATTTTGAGTGTACAAACTAGGTTTGCTTACAATGGCAATATTTTGTTGGACGGTTGCTCTGACATCATTGAAATTCCATGTTCAAAAAAGAATAAGTAGTTAAAAGGGTGGTAAAATCTTTAACGTAAGTCAATAAAACTTGATTTATCTGATATTTAATCGTGATATTGTTTATTTTCAAGGGTTAAAACCGCAATTTTGTCGTTAATTTTGAGTTAACAAACAAGGGAACAAAACAAAGAGGGTGCTGTTTAACGTTAAGTTAAAACAAATATCGCTAAATCTGATGACCAGGTCGGTTTTGACATTTTTATTTTGTGCATTGACCATAGTTGCCGGCTCTGCTCAGAGGGACACCGTGAGGCTTAGAAATCCGAGTTTTGAAGACACCCCACGCAGAGGAGGTGACTCTAACAATGTCATCAAAGACTGGTTTGACTGCGGCAGCATCAACTTTAGAGGAGAGTCCCCACCTGACATCCACCCCAACGGTTATTGGCAAAACAACCTTCCGGCCTCAGACAAAAGAACCTATCTGGGCATGGTCGTGAGGGACAACAATACCTGGGAATCCGTATCACAGAGACTTGATACCCCTTTGGAAGCCGGCAAATGCTACAGCTTTACCATCCACCTATCCAGGGCACCCAAATACGTAAGCAAAAGCCACATGACCAATGATGACGCCAACTATACCACACCTGTGGTGCTCAGGATATGGGGCGGAAATGGTTTTTGTGACGACAAAGAGTTGCTGGCAGAATCTGATGCTGTAAGCAATTCCAGCTGGCAGATTTATGTACTCCAGTTTAAGCCCAAAGCCAATGTCCGGTCCATAACCCTGGAAGCTTATTATAAGACCCCTACCCTTTACCCTTACAACGGAAACGTGTTGGTAGACGGTTGTTCTGATATCATAAGAGTCCCATGCCCCGGTGAAGAAATAGCGGCAGATACCAAACCAAAACTGCCTCCACACAAACGTATCAAAAACAAGCAGGACAAGACAAAACCTACTGAAAAGCCTGCCTCTGAAATCGCAGCGGCCGAAAAACCCTTCAAGCCCAAAATTATGCAGGAGCTAAACCGCAGCTTTATAAAAGAAGGGCAAACCATTGAAATCAAGACCCTCAAGTTTAAGGCTGATTCTTCAGCGATAGACAGAACCTCATATGAAGTGTTGGAAGAAATAAAGTCCTTTCTCGTGGCCAATGAAGATGTCATCATCGAGGTTGGAGGCCACACCAACAGTCTGCCGGCTGATGAGTATTGTGACAGGCTCTCTACCGCACGGGCTAAAGCCGTCGTCGAATACCTTGTGTCCAGAGGTGTGGACCCCAGCAAAGTCCAGTTTAAAGGCTATGGCAAAAAACAACCCATAGCTGACAACAAGACTAAATATGGCAGAGAACGAAACCAAAGGGTAGAAATCAAGATTCTTAGCCTCAATAGTTAAGTGTGTTGATTATCTTTGTCCCTGACAAGGGACAGATTAAATGGTTACTGCCACAAATATCAGCAAGTCATACGGCGACATCAAGGTACTTAAAGGCATAGACCTGGAAATACCCCAGGGAGAAATCGTCTCTATCACCGGCAAGTCAGGAGCAGGCAAAAGCACTTTGTTGCACATCCTCGGTACTCTGGACCAGCCCGACACCGGTGACATAAGCATATGCGGCACTCTGGTCAACGGCCTCAGCGAAAAACAACTTGCAGCATTCCGCAACCGCAATATAGGTTTTGTGTTCCAGTTTCACCACCTTTTGCAGGAATTTACAGCTCTGGAAAATGTATGTATTCCCGGCTTTATAGCCGGCACACGCGAGGACCAGGTGTGGAAAAAGGCTGCGGAGCTTCTGGACTATCTGGGACTGGCAGAAAGGATGACTCACAAACCCAATCAATTGTCAGGCGGTGAGGCACAGAGGGTGGCCGTAGCCCGGGCACTCATCAACAATCCGGCTGTGGTATTTGCCGACGAGCCTACAGGCAACCTGGACAAGACAAGCTCAGAAAACCTCCATCAGTTGATCATGGACCTCAGGAGGGATTTCAACCATACTTTCGTGATTGTGACCCACAATGCCGACCTGGCAGCTATGAGCGACAGAACCATAGTGCTCGAAGACGGAAAGGTGAGCAGCCAGACGGGCCGCACAGCCACAACTTAAAGAGAGACGAGGCTTTACAGACCGCACTGCCATTGGCTGTAGCCAAAAGAATGTAGCGTTTTCCACTGTTTTCGTTTTTATATTAGACAAAAAATGCATATATTTGCCCTTATTTGGCAATACTTTTTGCAGTAATGGATA
>JAKQGD010000135.1 GCA_029573365.1 Bacteroidota bacterium
ATTTACGTCAAAGATAGCTAAATGACTAAAGATTACAAAACCCTGAGGCATCGTCTTTAACAAAAACCATTGGCCTGAAGCCTGCAAAACCGGGCAAAACTCAGGCATATAGCCTTTATTTTGCCATAGATGCTATGATACCTCCCATAATGGACAACGAAATGACCCAATAGCCGGATTTGATGAGGATATACTTCCACCCTTTTTGTTCGTAAATGGCTTCTGTGACCAGGATGGGAGTGGCAATGAGAAGACCTGCAATCATGGCCCCATGAAATGCACCATGCTTGAAGGTATGATTTGAATGTGCATAATTGTCCATATATGTCTTTGCCCATTGTCCAGCTGCGGATGCAGGGTCGGGTACGCCGCCATTGGTCTCATAATACAAAGAGCCCATAACAAATGAATCATGGTATGCAATGATATTCATGACAAAGGCGAGGACCAGAGAACACAAAAAAGAGCCTCCAAAAACGAGCAGCATATTTCCGCTGTTCATCTTCTCTTTTGTCATGCCTGTAGCCTCCATCCATGGTTTGAGAAACATCTTGTCGTGATACCAGACAAACCCAAGAACCATGGGTACCAAAGCGGCCAGAAACAGCGATAAAAAATTAATGTTCATATTGTTTTTGTTTTGAAATTATTGATGCATAAAAATAAGTAAAAATCGATAAAATCAAACTTTTCTTTTATTACTTATCTACTTATGCAATATATATTACGTTTCATTGACAGAATTAAGGTGATGGTATTGGGTCAGATGTCTCTGAATGTAGTGCCGGGATATTTTTCAAGCCATTGCATGACAATGCGGTTGCATTCTGGATTTGGAGCTACGTAGTTTATGGCTTCTTTCCACTCTTCGATGCCCATTTTAAGGTCATCGGCTGCCAGGTATCCAAATCCCCGGTAATGACCTCCTTCTATGAGGACCAGGCCACATTCTTCAGGGCTCCTTCCTTCTGTCACAAGAAAAAAATCGCGGTCAAAAGACTTTTTAAGTGCTTCGATGGCTTCAGCTGCCCTTTCGTTGTAAACATCGGCGTCCTCCAAACCCTGACAGGCACCGGTACAGGCTCCCGTCTGATGATAAAAACATCCGCCGTCAGGCTCGTACAGACCGGTGAGGCCCGGACACAGCGAAAATGCCTCTGTCACTGCGTGCAAATGGCCGCGTGCACCACTTTTGGAACCATAATGATTGAGGATAATTTTGTCTTTCCTGGTTTTAGCTCCTGATTTATCCCAGTCAAGCCTGAGATATCCTTTATCGTCGGTAAAATGGTGCACAAAATACGGATAGTCCCTGGTCTTCTGAGCACGGTTGATTTCCGGTTGGAGGTGCTTGATTTCTGCAGATTCAAAAAGCAGAGAGATAAGTTCTGATCCGGTTTCTTTATAGGTAATATCCGCAACCTTGGAGATAAACTTGTCGGTTTTGGCGTCAATCTGCCCGAAATGCTGGCGGACTCGGTTGCGGATGTTGATGCTTTTGCCCACATAAATGACCTGGCTATAGGCATTGTAAAAATAATAAACACCACAAGTCTCGGGCAGTGCCATAATGGTTTGCATGGTGATGTCTTTGGGCAAGTGTGATGCCTGTATGCCGGCACTTATAAGTCTGTCTGCCCGTGTGCGGCCATCCTCGCCAGCAAGGGCCATGCCGAGGATTTCGACAGTGGCCAGTACGTCATCCATGGCCCTGTGACGGTTTTGAACCACGATGCCAAAATGTCGTATAAGGTTACCCAGGCTGTAGGACCTCAGTCCCGGGAAAGACTTGCGACTGAGCACCACTGTACAAAGCTGCCGTCTGGTGTATGTAAAGCCCAGAGACGAAAACTCCTCTCGTATAAAACTGTAGTCAAATCGTACATTATGAGCCACAAAGATGGCCCCTTCTGTCATTTCCACTACCTTGCGGGCCACTTCATAAAACTTGGGGGCATCAACCACCATATCATCATTTATACCTGTAATGCGGGTGATCTCATAGGGTATGGAACGTTCAGGGTTTATGAGGGACTCGTACCTGTCCACGATCCGGGAGCCATCAAAGAGCACTATGGCAATTTCTATGATTCGGTCCCTGTGCGGCATCCCGCCAGTGGTCTCGATATCAACAACTGCATAGAGCTTATTTTTCAATGTATGCTGTAATTGTTTTGACTTATAATAAGACCGGGCTGGTCAAAGGCTGCCCTTGACTA
>JAKQGD010000143.1 GCA_029573365.1 Bacteroidota bacterium
TCTGAGCCGTGGTTGGCAAAAAGGCGGGCCCGGCGGGCAAAGTCAGAGTCGTTGGTGATAATGGCACCGCCATCGCCATAGGCACCCAGGTTTTTCCCGGGATAGAAGCTAAAGGTGCCGGCCAGTCCAAAGGTGCCAGTCTGGCGGCCGTCGAAGGCGGCAAAATGAGATTGGGCACAGTCTTCAATCATCAGCAGATGATGACGGTCACAGATGGCTTTTATCCGGTCTATGGCTGCTGGCTGGCCATAAAGGTGAACAGGGATGACGGCTCTGGTTTTGGTGGTGATCTTTTTTTCGAGCTTGCCTGGATCAAGATGAAAATATTCGTCGTTATCGACAAAGACAGGTCTGGCCCCAGTCTGGGTGATGGCTTCGGAAGTAGCAATGAAAGTGTTGGCAGCGGTAATAACTTCATCACCAGGCTCGATACCGGCTGCCTTAAGACTGATGTAGATAGCATCTGTGCCGTTGGCACAGCTTACACAGTGCTTGACGCCATACTGACTGGCAAAAGCTGTTTCGAAAGCCTCAACATATTTGCCGCCGACAAAGGCAGTGTCATTCAGGACTGATTGAATGGCAGCATCAATTTCAGGTTTGAGAGATTGATACTGGCTCTTTAGATCAACAAATGGAATGCTCATCTTTACCCTTCTTTTGGTTTTTTAAAATAAGGCTTGTTTATAAAAACTTTTTTAAGAATAAAAAATCGTCCAGACTGGTCGGCCTTCGAAATAGCAAGACCTTTCAGTTTGAAACCTTTGATCATGTTTTAATGACCACCCTCTGGAGACATGGCTCCACACCCCGCGCTTAATTAGGTTTAAGCCCACTTCCCTTTTAATCGCTCCCTGCAGTTTGTATATATATCAGCTCAAATATAAATGTCAAGCCACTTTGGGACTATTTGGAAAATATTTTTGCGTGTGCCAAAATGTGCCAGTTTATTGACAAAAATTATCAAAGATAAAGACAGATGTAAATCATGGCCCATCTTGGTTTTACTTGCCCAATAGTCCAGATTTTATTTGCAGAAAATATTCATAAATTGGCTTTATTCCTCGGTGGAACAAAGCCAGGATCAACAGATAAATTATCGCAAATATAGCAAATGAAATTATTACCCTGGGTATTAAACTAATTGTATCTAAAAAATGATATTTGATTTGCCAGAAAACCAGGCCACTAATTATAGCAGCCAAAGTATTCTTTGATATGGCTTTGGCCAAAAGGGAGAAAGAAATTGAAATTGGTTTTCCCGCATAAAGGATAGAAGGTATAGTTAAAATAACTATTGATATTGTATATGCCCAGGCTATAGCTT
>JAKQGD010000162.1 GCA_029573365.1 Bacteroidota bacterium
AAGTAAGCTTTAAGAAAGGTTCTCGCAAAGAATTTTTTGTCAACGACCCACTGGCCCGTGCAGTCACCGGCGACATGGTGGTGGTGGAGACGACCAGCGGCTATGACGTAGGCAGGATTTCTCTGTCAGGCGAGTTGGTGAGGCTACAGATGAAAAAGAAACGGACGTCCGAAGAAAGGGTAGCTCATAAGATCCTGCGTAAAGCCAATGAAAGAGATCTGGAAAAGCTGGACGAAGCCCGTCATCTGGAACAGGAGACCATGGTCAGAGCACGGGTCATAGCACGAACCCTTGGGCTGGACATGAAACTGGGAGATGTGGAGTACCAGGGCGACAAAAAGAAAGCAACATTTTACTACACCGCCGAAGGCCGGGTAGACTTCCGAGAACTGGTCAAGGAGTATGCCCGCGAGTTCAAAATAAAGATAGAAATGCGGCAGATAGGTGCCCGTCAGGAAACAGCCCGTATAGGTGGCATAGGATCCTGTGGCAGGGAGCTGTGCTGCTCCACATGGCTTTCGGATTTCAAATCTGTAAACACTGCAGCTGCACGGTACCAGAACATTGCCATCAACCAGTCCAAACTTTCGGGCCAGTGCGGACGTCTCAAGTGCTGTCTCAATTACGAACTTGACACATACCTCGATGCATTGGAAGACTTTCCGGAAGATGCCGATACACTAAGAACCAAGGCAGGCACCCTCGTCCTGATCAAGACCGATATATTTAAAGGTTTGCTGTACTACGCTTACGAAAACAATGACAAGATGAGGGGCACCATCCTCGCTGTCAGTACAGCCAGGGCCAAGGAAGTAAGACAGCTCAATAAAAACAACATCTTGCCCGACGAACTCAGTCCTGATATCGTCAACACCCCAGGGACGACAGACCCTGATGACGAAAACGCTGTACATGGTTATGAGGATGTTACAGGGCTGATTGAACTCAGAAACGAACCCCGCAAGAAAAAGAAAAAGAAACCGGGAAACAAACCTGTCATACAGGGAGGTCCCAGACCCGAAAGAAAAGATGGCAGGCCTGACAACAGAGAAGGTAAACCTGACAACAGGCAGCAACACAGGGACCGGCCCGACAGGGCCAAACAAGGTCCTGACCAAAGAAACGAAAAACCGTCAGAACCCAGGGAACCCAGAGAGCCCAGGGATAAACCTTCGGGACCACCAGCGGGGTCAGGTCCTCAGCAACTGGGCCAGAATACAGGTAATCCCAACAAGAAGAAGAAATTTTTCAATAAAAACAAAAAGCCGAGGGACGGCCAGTAAAATATAATTGCAGGTATGAAATATGATGTAACGGTGATTGGTTCGGGGCCGGGAGGATATGTATGTGCCATCAGAGCAGCACAGCTGGGCCTGCGGATAGCCCTGATAGAAAAATACAATACCCTGGGAGGCACCTGCCTCAATGTAGGTTGTATACCATCTAAAGCTCTGCTTGACAGCAGCGAACACTATCACAATGCCGCTCACCGGTTTGCAGAACACGGCATCACAGCAACAGGCCTCAAAGCAGACCTGAAACAGATGGTCGCCAGAAAAAACCAGGTGGTAGACCAGACAAGCAAGGGAGTGGAATTTCTCATGAAAAAAAACAAGGTCGATGTCTTCACCGGTGTGGGATCGTTTGTGACCAAAAACAAAATACTGGTGACAACATCAGATGGCAACAAGGAGCTCGAGACAGACAAGGTGGTCATAGCCACAGGCTCCAAGCCGGTGATGCCCGCCATATTTAATTACGATAAAAACAGGGTGATCTCATCAACCGAGGCCCTCAATATAGACAAGATACCTGCCAGGATGGTGGTAGTAGGCGGAGGTGTTATAGGCCTGGAACTGGGCTCCGTCTTTGCCCGGCTGGGGACCGCAGTAGATGTAGTAGAATACATGGACAGCATCATACCTACGATGGATGCTGACTGCTCCAGGGAATTGCTCAGGTCGCTTAAAAAACTGGGCATGAATTTCTACCTGGGCCATGGCGTCACCGGAGTTAAACCGACAAAGACCTCCTGTACAGTGACCGTAAAGAAAAACAACAGCGAGGACACCTTTGACATAAAGGCAGACTATTGTCTTGTATCCATAGGCAGAAGGCCCTATACGGAGGGACTCAACCTGGAAGCTGTGGGCATTAAAACCGACGAAAAAGGGAGGATAGAAGTAAACAGCCACCTTGAGACATCCGTACCCGGTATCTTTGCCATAGGTGACGTAGTGAGAGGTGCCATGCTCGCCCACAAGGCGGAGGAAGAAGGAGTTTTGGTCGCAGAATACCTCGGCGGAGGCAAGCCACACATAGACTACAACCTAATACCGGGCGTAGTATATACCTGGCCGGAAGTAGCCGCTGTTGGCAAGACAGAGGAAGAACTCAAAGCTTCAGGACAACCATACAAGGTGGGTAAATTTATGTTTAAGGCTCTCGGCAGGAGTCGTGCCAGCATGGATACCGACGGTTTTGTCAAAGTGCTTTCTCACAAGGACACAGACGAGTTGCTGGGAGTACATATGGTGGGTCCCCGCGTAGCAGACGTGATCATGGAGGCGGTGGCACTTATGGAATTCCGGGCCAGTGCCGAAGACATGGCAAGGAT
Organism: Bacteroidota bacterium; assembly: GCA_029573365.1. Classification (GTDB taxonomy): domain Bacteria; phylum Bacteroidota; class Bacteroidia; order Chitinophagales; family Saprospiraceae; genus OLB9. Next base: position 2,618 of record JAKQGD010000162.1, read on the forward strand.
ATGCCACCCGCATCCCACATACACCGAGGCTGTTAAGGAGGCCGCCCTCGATGCCACAGGCAAGAGAGCCATACATATGTAATATACAAAAACTGTTTCTATAACGCAAGGCCTTAAACCATCTGCGGGCAGAAGGTGTTAATTCGTCTGAATTTCAATGGAATCTGCATCCCTAAAATCCATGTACAGGATAAAAAGCATTAGACTGGTACTGATGTGGACCGGAGTGATGATTTTACTGGCCGTCACCCAGGCAATCGGTTATACACAAAAGGCTGGATTTTACCTACGCACCGATAGAACCGAAATCCATGAAGGCGAGTCATTCGTCCTTGAAGCCATCCTCGAAAACATAGACGCTCGCAATATAAGATTGCCAGACCTGTCCCCCTTCGAAGTCTTACAGGGGCCGGCTACTTCCTCATCCATGTCCATAATCAATGGCCGGCAGAGCTCCAGTTATAGCCACAAATACGTGCTCAAAGCCGTTAAAAAGGGACAGTTTGAGATTGCTCCAGCTACGTGTCTGGCTGCAGGGAAAACCCTGAAAACCAATGCCCTCAAGGTGACGGTCCTGGCCAGAAAAAATACGTCTGCCCCAGTTGCGGAGGGTGACAAAGCCACATTTATAAGAATGGAAGCTTCGGCCACTTCTGTTTATCCGGGCCAGCAGCTGGTGCTTGATTATGTATTGTACACAAGGCAAAATCTGGAATCTTGTAACCTGGAAAGCGAACCCTCAACGGCAGGATTTTTTGCCCTGCCTGTCAATGATGTAAGAGACCAGCCTCAGAGAGTACAGATCAAAGGCAGGGAATACTACACGCAGGTGGTTAAAAGGGTGCTGCTGTTTCCACAGAAAACGGGAGATTTTACTCTTGACCCCGCAGTATTTGTCATAAGTCTACCTGATGGCGACGGCAGCCAGTCGTTTTTTTTCAGACAGTTCCGAAGAGAAAAAGTGTCCACCAATTCACTGCAGTTAAAGGTCCGTAAGCTGCCCGAAAATGCTCCACCGTCTTTTAGCGGATGTGTAGGTGAGTTTACCATGAAAACGACATTAAAGAAACCCACAGTGGCTGTCGGCGAAACTGTAAAACTGGAGCTGGAAATAAAAGGAGACGGTGACCCCAACCTCATGAGGCCTCCCGGCCAGGTCTTTCCCCCAGGATTCGAAACGTATGAACCTTCCATCATCTACGAAAACTCTTTCCAGGATGGCAGAAAACAGATTACTGTCAAACAATTTGAATACCTTGCCGTACCCCAAAAAGAAGGGAATTTTGGTTTTGTTCCCGGTTTTTCATACTACTCACCGGAGGCAGGCAAATATAAAACCATCAAAGGAGACTCGATCAGAATCAATGTACTTCCTTCAACAGGCACCCCTGTAACTTCCAATAAACCGGCTGCCTCCGAAACCTTTGAATCTACAAAGGAACCGTCCGTTTCTGATACCCTCGGCAGCATCATCCGCAAACCTCTTATTGTCGTCGCCATGGTCATAGTAGCCTTGCTCACTTTCTTAGGCATCTATCTGAAAGGACGAAAAAGACAAATCACAGGCACGAATAAATCTGGCCACGCTGCTGATGCGGCTCTGAAAAAACTGGAAGAAGCCAGACTAATGTACCACAAAGGAGACCTGAGCGGATATTATCACTTGCTATCAGGGACAGTCAACGGTTACATTACAGAAAAGTACAAAATACCCCATGAAGATTCGGGCATGAAAGGTATAGCAAGTTACCTGGCAGCTAGGAATACCGATTCTGAAGCCATAGAACTGTACAACCAGATTATGCAAAAATGTGAACTTGCCCTGTTTGCGGGTACTTATGCCGACGATGCCTCTCTTTACGACAAAGCCAGCCGGCTGATTAGCTTGCTCAGATAAGTAAGCCTACTCCAGACCGGAAACAAAAAGAGCACCCTTTCTCTTTTGAAAGCAGTGCTCTTCAGTCTTGGTTATTAAAAGAGTAATTCTATCAGCAGATCAATCTGCATAATATTTTATCATCGATGTGATTTCTTTATCGAGTTTAAGCTCCGGTGCAATCTCAAAAAGGATGCCGTGCAGGTCATAATTCTCCACAAGGGCTTCGTCCAGCAACTCCAGACAAACGGCCCTTTCCTTTTGCAAATATGCCAGAATTGCCCTGCAGTAGAGCAGGTCAGAGCCATAGGTATGTTCTTCGGCTTCGTCGAGGACCTGGACAGCTTCATTTAAAAAGCCCATTTTAATAAGGAAAGCCACATACTCCCTCCAGTAAAGAGTATCTTCAGGTCCCGTCTGGGTGGCCATCTGGAAATTGAGCGTGGCTTTGTTGTAATTTTCGACCGCAAGGTAGGCCTTCGCCAGTCCGAGATAATATTCTTCTCTGCGGTTTTCGAGGCTGATAGCCTTATGGTACGCATTGATAGCGTTATACCAAACCTGATCCCTGGCATAACATTCGCCCAGAAGAAAATAGGCCTCATCACTAAATCCGTCCAACTTTATTGCCTTGAGGAGCCACTGCTTGGCGATACCTATTCTGTTCAGAGATATGTAGCAACTGGCTATGCTTACCATGAGTTCGCTGTTGGGCCCAAACCGTGAATTGGCTTCTGTATATATTTCGAGAGCCTTGTTAAAATCCCTCAGCTGTACACAAGTGTCGGCACAGTCGAGATAACCGCTTTCAAAATCAGGATTGATGATAAAGGAATATTCCAGGGCCTCAATGGCTTTTTCGTATTCGGTAGTACAGTTGTAACCATGGCCCAGATTGTACCATGCCTGGTAATTATATGGATCCCTTTCTATAATATTTTTATGAAGGTCCACGCTGTCGTCATATCTGCGTGACAACTCGGCACTGATCCAGATTCGTTCCATGGCTTCTTCGTTGTTGCTGTCAAGCATGACCGCCTTGGCCAGTAATTCGTACATCATATTGTAATCTTTCATGTGCTCGTACATAAAGGACTCTGCTATAAGCAAATCGGCACTTTCAGTACGGGTGGCACCACAATTAAGGTCCTCTATGATGGCCTGAGCCTCGGCAAATCTTTTGAGTATGGCCAAAGCCCTCACCTTGATGATGGCAATCTCCCTTTCGTAAGGAGCTATGGTTTGAACAAAAGAAAGAACATTCAGACAATCTTGGGTCTTGCCGGAATTGAGTAAAAGCCTCGCCTTAATGATGTAGAACTCAGATCTGTATTTAAACTGGTCAATGGCCATGTCGACAACCATCAACGCCTTTTCAAAAAGGTACTCATCTTCATAGTAGTCCAACAATTGATGGTACACTTTTTCTTCCATGTACCCTAACTCCCCTTTATCAAAGGACAACTCAAACTCTGACACGAGATTGATGAGTGCGGTGTCGCGTTTTGTTTTGTTTTCCATAAATATATATACTGTGTCCGGGATTATAAGACGGTGTAAATATAGATATAATTACTACCCTAGGACGATTTCAAAACAACAATTTTTCCACATAATGCAAAGTTTTTTTTGTATCAAAAATTATCATATATATTTGATTATCAGCTACTTATATAGATATTGGCTTTTTAAATGTTGATTAAAACTCTAAAGCCCATATGTTAATACATAGTCGATAATCATTAATTGTTGGCTTTAGGGAGTCCATTTATTATGGCGTGACAAGGCCTGTTTGACATATTTCTTACTTTCAACCGCAATTTAATAGCA
>JAKQGD010000171.1 GCA_029573365.1 Bacteroidota bacterium
TGTTAAAACCACGGGTATTGATGACAGTAAATCCGAGACTTGCCGTGGTCAGATCCACCCCTTTGAGTGAACCGAGACCGTTATAAAAATCTGTGCTGGCCGTTTGTTTGATCGCTATTGCGTCAAGCGACTCCACCGTGAGAGGAGCGGCTTTCTGTTTTTCGGAGATTCTTTGTCCTTTGATTTCTACGCCAAGGTCGATAGTTACGGGCTCTTCTCCCATTTTGATGCTTACCTTTTCACCGGCTTTTGTCACCACTTGTTCCAGTGATGTGTAGCCAATATATGAAATGGATAAAGTCACAGGCAACGAAGGCACTTTTAATTCAAAACTACCATCAAAGTCTGTCACTGTACCTATGGTAGGGTCGGTTTTGTCTATGATGTTGGCACCGATTACTGGTTCGCCGTTAGAGGCATCTATTACTTCACCACGTATGGTGACCTGTGAACTCGCCGGCAAAACCAGGATTACGACCAAAAACACAATAAGCTTTATAGAAAGCAGAATATTTCTCATCAATGTGGCGTGCGTAAACGTTGATTGTTAATAAATTGTGAAAACTGATGCAATGTATAACATATTTTTGATTTAGGGAAACATTGACTATAAAAATTATTGAGACCGGCTTTACTGCCGACCTTTAGTCGTTTTATGCTGACCTTTTTTAATGTGGGCAACAGCCAATACTTTAAAATCGTTATTTTTGTAGCTTAGCTATCAGTTTTATGTCAAAGTTTATTTATCTGTGGTGCTTTGTTTCCGCAATGCTTCTGTTAAGTTGTCACCATAAGGACAATAATCATATGCCCGCTCCCGGACTTACTACCCATGTGAGAGAAGGCGGAGAAGATTCTGAAAACGCCGCCAGACGCGATGCTTGGATAGAACTCTTGCACGGGGGCAAAAACGAAAACTGGAGGTCTGAAGAGTCGGCCAATCAGGAAGCCACATACCTTAATTGGCTTCGTATGTCGTCTGAAACACGAGGCGGTGATGAGACAGTAGCAGACGGGCATCTGACGGGCAAATGGACTGAAAGAGGAAGCATCAACAATGCAGGCAGCATCATGGCCGTGGATTACTGGCCTGAAGACGAAACGATCTTTGCAACAGGGGCTGGCGGCCCCATCTTCAAGGGTGACTTGTCAGGCTTTGGCTGGCAGGTGGTCAATGACAAACTGCGTTTTTCTACCAACCTGCTTAAGGCCATCAAGCTCGACAATGGTCAGCGGCGTCTTATCTCGGCAGTAAACGGCATGCCGCACTACTCTGACGATGATGGCAAAACATGGACCCGGGCCAGCGGTGTGGTGCTGACTGCCGATGGGTGGGAGCTGTATCATCCGCAGGTGACGAAGGGTGGTACAATTTTTTTTCTGGGTCGCAAAGATTACAATGGGACCATCAGGGCTTATGCTTCCTATGACAAGGGCCAGACCTATAAAAGTCTTAAGATCTTTCTCACTTCTGACACCCGCAACATAGCCATGACCATAGATGCCAATACAGATGACATATATGTAGTAGAACAAGTGGCTGCATCCAAATCAAATTTTTACCGGCACAATGCCCAGACCAGGGCCCTCGATGTCGTGACTGCCTCAGCTCCGTTAGGGTATGGTCAGAATGGTCGTGCCAATATACAGGCCGTCACCCATAAAGATACCTTGAGACTTTTTACTTTCCTGGAAGACAAAAAGCTCATGGAATCAAAAGACAGTGGAAAATCATGGAAACAACTCACGGTACTGGCAGAACAACCCTGGGAGATGGGCCTCTACG
>JAKQGD010000172.1 GCA_029573365.1 Bacteroidota bacterium
GGCACCGAGACTGGAGTTTATGTTTCATACAATGGAGGAAATGAGTGGACACCCTTACAGTTAAATCTGCCCGTCACTCCGGTCACCGACCTGCGGGTACACAAAGGCAATCTTATTGCAGCTACTTCCGGCAGGTCTTTCTGGATTCTTGACGACCTCAGCCTACTTCGTCAGTATCAGCCCAAAGCCAGTAATATGACCTTGTTTGAACCTTCTGAAGTAATCCTTGTCAATTCTTACAGCGATCTTGATGGCTCAACCAAAAATTACAGCGGCACGAACCCAGGCCGTGGCGTCAATCCCGCTTCCGGTGCAGTATTGTATTATCATCTGCCCGAGGAAGTCAAAGATGCCAACATCACCCTAGAAATAAGGGATGCCGGTGGTAAGGTGGTCAAGACCTTTTCTACGGCAAAGGATTCCACTTACATAGGATACGATGGTGGCCCACCTTCCGAGCCGACACTGACCAAAGACAAGGGACTCAACAGATTTGTCTGGAATCTTCGCCATGGCACTATGCCGGGTGTTCCGCATGTTTATATAGAAAGCAGCTACCGGGGGCACAAGGCAGTGCCAGGAACTTACAAAGCTGTCCTTAAGCATGGCAGTCAAACATCTGAAGTGTCTTTTGAAATCAAAAAGAATCCTCTCTACCCGACGACAGACGATACGTACAGACAATACGATGCATTCATGTCAGAAATGGAAGGTAAAGTCCGCGAAATGCATGTAATGGTCAACAAAATGGACTCCAAGCGTCAGCAACTGGACGACTTGCTGGCTACTATGCCTGTCGGCGAACAGACCAAAGACCTCAAGGAAAAAGGCAAGGCACTCTCTGAAAGAATGAAAAAATGGGACGAATCTATGGTGCAGCGTAAGTCAAAAGCGTATGACGATGTGGAAAATTTTCCCAACAAGTTTACGGCTAATTATATGTTTATGCTAAATCATTTTGAAAGCGACATTCCTGTAATAACGAAGCCATCTTTGGACAGAAAAGCGGAGCTGGATGCAGAATGGATAAACTTGTCGTCGGAAGGCCGGAAAATCCTGGAGAATGATTTGCCCGAATTGAACAAACTACTCTGGGCCGGCGGATTCGGAGCTATCTGGAAGGAGTAACTATCTAATTATCTGATGTTCTAATTATCTGATGATCTAATGATCTGGTGATCTGATTAAAAAGAGAGGGCGGCTTCCAGCTCTTTAACGATTTGAGGGGAGGAGGGACGCGGAGCAGTTGCATTAAATATAGAGCCGTTTTTGTCTATAATGATAAACCTCGGAATGCCGGGGACCTTGTAATTGGCAATAAAATCGGACTGCCAGGCATTGTCTGCTATAATTTGTATTCCTTTCATGCCTTTGTCCTGCACCATTTTTTGCCAGGCCTTACGGTCTTCGTCAATCGAAATGCTTACAAAAGTTATTTTGGGATTGGATACAAATTTACGCTGCAGTTTTTCCAGGCTGGGGAGTTCATGCAGACAAGGGCCGCACCAGGTAGCCCATATATCCACATAAATCACCTGCCCCTTGAGGTCTGCAAGGTTAATATGACCATCTTTTATGTTGCGTCCTCTGATAATAGGTGCCGGCTTTCCTTTTAATAGGTGACTGAGGGAAGCAAAACGGTTGTTTGTTTCCTCGAGTTTTTTAGCATCGGTTTGGAGTTTTTGGTACTCCTCCATACACACGGCAGCATCATTTAGCGAACTGCCAAGGGATTCTTCCATCACCTGATGATATAGGTAAGACGATGTTTGTTTTGCATGAAATGTCCGGGCTATAAATTTAAGCTTTTTACCGGTCATGGTCGGCTCAGTAGAAGTTGTATCATTCTGAGTCCTGAAATCCACATACCTTGAGATAAAAGCTTTGTAGGAGGGAATCATAAGGTTTTCGTCACTGTCAGTGTCCAGATTTTGCAGGAAACTTTCGTAAGTATCAGAAAGTTGCAGCACACTGTCAGGAGCAAAATATGTATAATAGTCAGGATAGTTCATTTTTATAATGCCTGCTTCAAAAGCAACCTCATCCGAGATGATGACTTCAAAAAGTTCGTCAAAGGTTCCGTTTTTTTTCTGGTATTCCTGTTGATGGGTATAGATGCGGGTGGTACGGTTTTCGACGGAGTCAAGAAAAACTTCTTCCGGTTGGGTAAAATACTGACCATAGTCTGAGGGCTCTAGAGTTTGTTTCAGCTGTTCATACTCTACCAGATATTTGTTTTCATTGGCTCTGTCTCCTTTAAATACGAGACTTTCCGGCAAGGTGCGGTAATCACCTGTCAGGCTCAGTCTGTCGCCCGGCTCCACAAATATGCTAAAAGCACGGTCACCTATCCTGATGGTGTAAATCCCGGCAGCTGTTAGTTCACCGCTAAGCGAAAACTTACCTTTGACGTCCAGGGCTGACTTAAGGGTCTCCATGCCTTCGAGGGTCAGGACCGGAACCGGGGCCGAGGTTATCTGCCCACTGATGACAGTAGTGGTGGGCTTGTAGGTACGGGGATGTTCGCGACACGAACACAAAAAAGACAATACTACCATTATGACAGCTGATGGTACCAAAGTCGTTCTGAACCAATGAATTGAATGAACCATGGTGTAAAATTATGGAATCTTGCGTGTTGGTGTTTAATTGCGATTTTTCCTAACCCGCACTTTAACCTTAATTAACAAAGATTAACAAGTGCACCACTCCTATCCAAGATGCAACATGACCAAAGCTACCAGGGCTGCTGTTTCTGTACGCAGACGTGATTGACCCAGCGATACCGGTATAAAACCCATGGCTTCAGCCTGCCGCACTTCAGTTTCCGTAAAGTCGCCCTCAGGACCTATGAGTACGATGCCTTCTTTGACTTTGTTTTTGATTTTAGGCAGATATTGACACTCTTCTCCGCAATATGCAATAAATTTCCTTTTATATTTTTGACAATACCTGAGTGCCTCATCTGTGCTTTTTTTTTCCACGACAGTGGGAAGAATCAGATTGCCGCTTTGCTTCATAGCCGAGATCATTATGTTTGAAAGCCTGACGGTGTTGACGTTTTTTCTTTCCGACCTTTCGGAATAAAACAAAATCAGTTCGCTGATCCCTATTTCAGTGGCTTTTTCGGCAAACCATTCCAGCCGCCCCGGATTTTTTGTGGGCGTAATGCCTATCGACCAATTGTGTACAGGAGATTCTTTCTTAACAACGGAAGTAATCTGGCAATTTGCTGCTGTTTTGTGGAGGGTCAGTATTCTGGCCTCAAACAAGGTACCCAATCCGTCCGTAATAAAAATTGTATCTCCGGTTTTTTTACGCAATACCCTGGAGCAGTGTATTAGCTCATCACCCGTCAGGATGGCTGAATCATGTGTTACGGCACCGGAATAGAAAATATACATGCTTTGAATTTCAACACAAACTAAATAAATTTATGTGACATAGGATTTATTAAGTTGAGCCAAAGCAGAAGTTTATTGGAGTCTGCAGGAAAATTGTATTTTTGCAGCCTGAAAGTCAGAAAAAGAAACAATTTCAGAATATTATTCGTTTTTAACATTTATTACAAGCTAAATATCCCTGATGGACAAAATAAGCCTGGCCCTACAGCTGATCCTGAGTCTTTCTATCCTGGTGGTGCTGCACGAATTCGGCCATTTTCTGCCGGCACGGTGGTTTAAAACCCGGGTAGAAAAATTTTATCTTTTCTTCAATCCGTACTTTTCGCTTTTTAAAAAGCAGATAGGCGAGACCGAGTGGGGTATAGGGTGGGTGCCGTTTGGAGGCTACGTCAAGATTGCAGGTATGATCGACGAAAGCATGGACAAAGAGCAGATGAAACAACCTGCCCAGCCATGGGAATTCAGATCCAAGAAGGCATGGCAGCGTCTTATCATCATGGTGGGGGGTGTCACAGTAAATTTTTTATTAGGCATTCTTATCTTTTCGATGATCATATTTTATTGGGGAGAATCATACCTCAAAGTCGAAAATGCAAAGTACGGCATGGCCGTAGATTCACTGGGTATGCAACTGGGACTGGCAGATGGTGATATTCCGGTATCTGTAGGCGGAATACCGGTGACTAAGTTTAGTTCTGGTGCCATCTCCAAGGAAATAGTCATAAATCAGGCCACAGAGGTTGTTGTCAACAGGGGAGGGCAAAACGTTACACTAAATGTGCCGGCTGATTTTGTGGGAGAACTGACCAAGTACGAAAACAAAAACAAATCTTTGTTTTATCCACGTCAAAAAATGGAAATAGACCTTGTAGCTGACGAAGGAACAGCCATCAAATCCGGGCTGGCAAAGGGTATGACTGTTTTGGCCATCAACGGAAAACCGACTGAATACCTCCATGAAATGAGCCGGGCACTGCAGGGTTTAAGGCATGGTATAGCCAAAATGGACTTGGTAACTGCTGAAGGCAAACGTATATCAAAGTTGGTTGCTGTCCCGGGCAGTGGCAAAATCGGTGTAGGTACAAAACAGATGGAATCCGTTGAGAAATTTGGTCTGATGACCTCTTTTGCAAAGGGATGGAAAACCTCGGTTAACTTCCTGGGAGATCAGCTCAAAGCCTTTGGGCAGATGTTTTCAGGAAAAATAAAAGCCAAGGACTCGCTGGGTAGCGTGTTTTCTATAGCCACCATGTTTGATTCCGGATGGGATTGGCGTGTATTCTGGAAGATCACAGCAAGTCTGTCCATACTTCTGGCTTTTTTTAATCTGCTGCCGATACCAGCCCTCGACGGCGGTTATGTAGTCTTTCTCCTATGGGAGATAATCACAGGAAAAGAGCCCGGCGACAAATTTATGGAGGTGGTCAATTATGCGGGCTTTTTTATCCTGATGGCTCTTATGATTTTTGCTCTGGGCCTCGATATCTCCAGGTGGTTTTGAGATTTTAACGTATGAACAGTCTGAAGGAAAATCTTTTTGATATTCTCGGATTGCCGGTGAGTTTCAGGCTGGCCCAGTCCGATATCCGCAAAAATTATTACAGGCTGAGCCGCGATTTTCATCCTGACCATTTCGCCGCCCAAAGCGATGAAGCAAAGACCCGGGCCATACTTAAAAGTGAGCTGATCAATCTGGCTTACAAGGTCCTTTCTGATGAAAATCAACTGATAAAACACATCCTGGAGATCTACGGAATGCTTGACGACTCAGAAAATGTCGTGCTTGAGCAGCATTTTTTGATGGAGATGATGGAGGTTAACGAAAGCATCGAAGAGATGGACCTCTCAGACAGCAACAACTTAAAGATGGCCAATGAAATGATTGATATCCGGGAAAATGACTTCCGCACAGAGGTAAATCCATGGATCGAGGCATTTGAAAACGGAGAAAGAAGCCGTGAAGTACTTGCAAAGATCAGGGAATATTACCTGAAAACAAGATACTTGTTGCGTATTAGGGAAAATATGGGTACTTTTGCCTCCGGAAATTAAAAGTCCGCGGTAAAGACCGGGATAAGCCGAAGTGGTGGAATTGGTAGACACGCTGGACTCAAAATCCAGTGCTAGCGATAGTGTGCGGGTTCGAGTCCCGCCTTCGGTACATACGCCCTGCCTGGTGATTACCTGGCAGGGTTTTTTATTTACTTAAAACAGACTTATCTT
>JAKQGD010000185.1 GCA_029573365.1 Bacteroidota bacterium
CACGCCGGACCTGCCGTCGATCATGTCTTTCTTTTCGAAAATCATATTGCACTTTTCCAGAACACGCACAGAAGCTTCATTGCCATCCCATACTCTGCCCAGAAGGCTTTCCAGTCCCAGCTGTTCAAAGGCATACACTATACATGCTCCAGACGACTCAGTGGCGTAGCCCTGGCCCCAATACTTACAAAAAAACCTATAACCCAGATCATACTCCCTAATCTCAGGATGGTATTTAATGCCGCACCATCCTAAAAAGTCGCCTGTTTCTCTGTGTATGACGGCCCACCTCCCCACTCCATATTGTGAGTACTGTGTGTAGCCTGAGATAAAATCCCGGGCTTCTTCCACAGTGCCAAACGGTTTGTCAGGAGTATGCTTTATGACCTCAGGGTCAAGATTGAGAAGGTAAAGGTGGATGGCATCTTCAGGCGTCCATTGCCGCAGCAAAAGTCTGGGAGTGCTGAGGATGTTGGTACCGTTATCAGATGCCATTGGATTATAAAATACTTACCCCGCCAAAGATAACAATAAAAAAGCCAGTAACTACTACCTGATGTCAGAACAGTTTTAAGATCTTAAGGCCTGGCAATTTATTTATCTTCTCTGACAAAATCGATCAGAAATTTATCTATTTCCAGGGTAAAACCCTTTGAGGTCTTATCTTTGATGACAAAGGTATCAGGCTCCTTTTCATCGTTTTTATACAGTAAAAATTTATTGTCTTTGACTTCCCATTTTGCATTTCTGACAGCCATATCTATCAGCGATCCGGAGGCTTTTATATCACCATCTGCCTGAAGTTCCACCGAAATATTCAGATTTTTGATGAGAGATTCTGCCATGCCCAGTCCATTTGTAGTAAGGTCCGACACCATGCCACCCATATCCTTAAAAAGGTCACCAAAATTGACATCCAGCTCAGACAGGGATTTGCCCATTTGTTTTGCAGCGTACTCTATCTTGCCTTCTGTAGTGGTGGTATCAATAGAAGAAGTATCCATTTCCCTGGCCAATTCTTTTTTGGCATTTTTCATTTCCTTTTCTGCCTTTTCCATTGCCGTATCTATGCTGTCTTTTATGGCCTTTTTATTTACGGTTCCATCCTTGAGTCTGCCGGAAACCTTGTAATGGCCGACCATGTCAGATGGTTGAGGCCCGCTGTCCTTGCAAGCAACAAGTGTCAACAACCATACAGGAAAAAACAAAATCATTATTACAGGAGAAAAAGGTTTTGTCATTTTACTTATTTGATTTGCACAATAAACTGTGGCCCCCGGCTAAAAAGTTCCCCTTTAGTGTTAAGACAATGATAAAAACTGAAGAGAGCGGAAAACGGGATTCG
>JAKQGD010000203.1 GCA_029573365.1 Bacteroidota bacterium
GGTAAAGTACCGGGAGATATAACTTATGAGTGTGTCAAAGTCAAAAATCAGATCCACTGTGTGGCCCTGTTGCACTGTGTTTCCGTTTTTTTTGAGCATAAACGCAATGTCAGCCATATCCCACGCTTGCTTGTCAACAAAGCTTCCGAGGGCTGCCGAGTGGTCAAATGCTTTGGCCAGTTCCCACGGATGTCCCTTTTCCTTGAGCTTGTCCTGGAGGTCCCGGGCAGTAAAATCAATACCCAAACCGATTTTGTCATAATAAGACGGTGCAAATTGTTTGTCGACGGATTTTCCGTTTTTTGCTATCTGCAGCACTATTTCCAGTTCGTAGTGTATGTTGTCGCTGAAATCGGGGATAAAAAACGGTTCGCCCTCACGTAAAAGTGCTGTAGGCGGCTTCATAAAAATGATGGGTTGGGACGGCACAGGATTGTTGAGTTCTTTGGCGTGGTCTACATAATTCCTGCCGATACAAAATATCTTCATATGATATTAATTTTGTGGAAGCAAAGGTAACCATTTTGCCATCATTGCTCAATAGTAGTAAAATCCTGGTGTGTGTGTAACGGTATGTATTATTCACACTCACCCATAGGCAGGCAAAAGACTTATTTTTTAATGCTCACATTGTAGCTCAGCTGTATGGTGCCAGAGCCTGTATTGAGGACAGACGAGCCTGAGGTAGTGCCGTTAGAGTCTCCAAAAAGCACATCCCCCAGCTTCAAGGTACCGGAATTGACCAGACATCTGCCATCTGAACCTCCCTGGGCACAGGTGACGGTCATCCCGTTGATGGACACTGTTTTGCCTGAGGCAATGCTGAAAACACTACCCGAAAAGCCGCTTCCGTTTACTGTCACATTTCTTGAAGGGAAGCCGACTATCGTTACACTTTTATTAATATTAATGGGAGTGAGTAAAGTAATAGTCTGTCCGAATACAGGATATTCTATGGTAACAGTGCCACCCTCTGTGGCACAGTCAATGGCTCCGCGTAGAGAATATAGCCCAGAATCTGCATTGTTGCGTACATTGGTGCAGTCGTCAGCCTGGAAATTGGTCAAAACCAGCATTTCTGAAGGCTGCAAAAAATAAGGATCTCCTGTATTGGTCACATTAAAGGATGTGCCATCTACCGAAACAGCTCCATTGTATCTGTACCAGGTTCCCGTGACGTCATAATTAGGGTATACATTGTGGCCTGCATTGGGGTCGATATTACCAACGATGATTACGTGTTTGGCAGCGGCACCGGTACCCGACGACAGCCTCATAACACGTGGAGTGGTTATATTTCCTGAGCCCAAGCCTATGTTGCCATAATCAGGCGTGGTAGCGTAAATGCCATAGGTATTTCTGATTTTAAAGATTTTTGACACCAAATTATACAGTTCTCGTCTTTTCGTGTTGTCATAATATTCCCAGTGTACAGGTTTTTCGCCGGTCCTTCCATTGAAATTTATACTGACATCGTATCCTAGCTCCTGAAACTGCCAGAGCATCCGTGGACCGGGAAGGAAAAGATTGAAGCCTGCGGCAAGTTTGAGTCTATTGACTATGTTTTCGAGCGTTTTGGGGCCGTTAAAATATTGGGTCACTTCGTAGCCTAGTCTTTCTTCGTCGTGGCTTTCGCCATACGACATCCAGTTGGCAAAAGCAAAGTTGCGTGCAGGTGCATTGTACACACCCGAATCATAGATATTGGGATTGTCGGCATCATAGCCTAGAATAAAATTTTTGAGGTCGTTGTGGTGGCCTACCCCACTCCACATGAGGATTCCGGAGTCTGACAAGACCTTGTCTTCGCTGGCCCACGCCAGATGTTCAAAGATAACCACACTGCCGGGATTTCTTGTTTTCATGCCATTGGACATTCTGAGTAGGAGGTCGATTCTGTCCTGATCGTATGAGCTGGCCCAAGGGTCGTTGACATCCGGGGCTGTTTGTCCAAAACCTTTGGTAAAGTCAAATCTGAATCCGTCAAAATTATAATCCTGAAGCCAGTAATCAAGGATACGGTCTACCATGGCCTGAGTGTGCTCGCTTTCGTGATTCCAGTCAGCACCCCACCAGCCGGCAGGGTCCGCTACCATCTTGTGGTCAGCGTTAAACCAAGGGTTTTCGTTGGCAGGCTTGTTTGCACCTGAGTTCCAGTACATTTTTGCCATGACATTGGAATAAAAGGCATGGTTGAGCACAATATCGTTGAAAACAAGAATTTGTCTTTTGTGACATTCGTCGATAAATTTTTTCAGGTCATCAGCCGTACCATAGGCTTTGTCAGCAGCAAAATAAAAATTAGGGTTGTATCCCCAGCTGGAATTTCCCTCAAACTCTGAAACCGGCATGACATGGACTGCATTGATACCCAGGCCCTTTATGTAATCCAGTTTTGAAATAGCTGCCTGGTAAGTGCCTTCTTCGGTAAAATCCCTGAAATGAAGCTCGTAAATATTGAGATTGTTGATGGTCGGAGCATTAAAGGAGGCGGCGGTCCATGGATATGTTGCCTGGCCTGTCTGTAATACCGACGCTCTATCAGAAGCCTGTGGTCGGTAGCTGATCAGATTTGGATAAACCGAAGCGGGAATCTGCCAGTCATCGGGATCAGACACCTTGGCAGTGTAAGGGTCGGCTACCTGTATGACACCATCTATCAGGTACTGAAACACATATTCTTGGCCGGGCACCAGACCGCTGAGCTCTATCCACCAGTAATCTCCTCTGTCGTCGTCTCCATCGGAATCAACAGATCCATTCCAGCCGTCTCTGTCCCTGTACATTTTAAACGATTCTGTGGGCGTCCAGTTGTTGAAATCACCGATGACATACACCGTGGATTTAGGAGTAGTGTTAGAAGTACCTGATACTGTACCGGTACCTTTTTTATATCGTGTATAGGTGGGGGCATGCAGCACCAGTGTCGCCTTGGTAGCGTCAGAGGTGTGGTAATTGATGCCAGGCTTGGTCCATGAAGGTCTGGGGGCCTCACCCACCGGATTATACCCCTGAGCTTTAAATGTCTTGTATTTTGTAACTCCCCCTCCAAAATCTGCTATAAGCTTGTATTGCCTCAGAGAAGTCGTCATCATGGTCAAAGAATGGCTGAAGGTTGTTCCCCCCGATGAAGTTGTCACTGTGGCAATATCGTTTCCTGTTGCAGGATCTATTTCTTTTAGCGTCCAGGTCAAAGGTGCAGTGCTGGCCGTGGCAGTATGATTGAATGCCTGGCCGACAGGGGTAAAATAAATAGCCGATGTAGGAAAGGTAATATTAAAATAACTTCCGGGATCGACGGCATTGTAAAAATTAGCTCCGTTGTTGTCTTCTTTCTGGTTACCGGCTGCGTTGCGGAAGAGAAAATTCAGCCCAAATACATCCTTGTCGGCAGGCACACTGTAAAAAGTCCTTAGTCCCGGTGACAGGACAATCTGCCATGTATTGGTTCCGGTACTTGTCATCTGACCTACGCCGTCGTCCTTTCCCCAGTTGCCAACAGAATAGTGAAACGATGTCGGCGACGACTGACTGGTGGAGACACCCGAATGAAAATACACTTTGGAAGCACCTGCCAGTGCTGTGCCTGCAGCATTGAATGTGACGGTAACAGGTACATTGTCAACAGGAAATGATGGGCTGACAGTTACCATGGGCGATCCTGCAGATACTGTATAACTGTAATTGCTGCCTCCGTTGTTGTTTCCGTTTATGGTGTACCAGTCGGCATTGGTGTGGTTCATAGATGCTCCGGTGCCGGAAGTAAGTACATAATATGACACCGTAGTGCCTGCTGCCTGAGCAGGTATGCTGGCAGTATAAGTGACACCGCTGCCTGACATCCCTGCAATCGTGGAAGTGCTCCAGTTATTTGTTGTATATCTTAGGTATACACTCTGACCTGTATTGAGGCTTCCGCCCAATGTGGCTGTAACAGTCACGGGGGTGGAAGAGGTAACTCCTGTGACTGCCGGTGACTGGCTTACGGATGATACACTTTGTACCGCCCCCTGAACTTCGAAAAAAATAAAATTGCCTGTAGGATTGGTGCCTGCATCCTGTGTTTTAAAAACATACCTGTACGACGTGTTGGGTACATTTATATACATGGCACCTGAAGTAGTGCACGAAGAATTAAGCGTGTAGGATGTATTTGCAGCTACCGATACGTCGGTACCCGGAGTAAGCGTTCTTTGGGCAGTGGTAGCATCCCAGCTTATTCCAAATCTGAAATATTGGTTTCCTGTTCCGTTAGGTGTCATGACCCCACCAAAACTGGAACCGAAGTTGCTGCTCAGATAATTAAAATTGGTATTTCCTGTGGGGCAACTGCCACCTCCCCATCCGTTAGAAAATCCTGTTCCCACCACGGCATTCTGTCCCAAGGACCAATAAGAAATCAGAACAAAACCTATCAGGAAAGTAAATCGTCTCATCCGGCAGGGTACAGAATG
>JAKQGD010000204.1 GCA_029573365.1 Bacteroidota bacterium
CCTGAATATCCGGACCGTTAAATGAAACTTCTGAAGGCAGGCAAGAGCCCACTGCCAGGGCTAAAATCCTGACATCGGTGATCACTTGACTCTCCCCAAAATGATTTTTCAGTGTAAACGGATATACAAAATCTAGTATTTTAACTGAGGAATCCTGAAACAATTCAATCATGTCTATACTCCTGGAGACAGTTCTCATTTTGCTATCAACGGTTATGACGCTAAATGGGTATGCCAACTTCTGACACCTCAGTTCCAATCCTTCATCAGAAATCCCTGATCTAGCGACTTCCAACATAGCATTTACATAGACAACCGCGGGAGGTGGGATGTCAGTTTGGACTGTGGTAATATCAAAATCCTCTAGGGTACAGGACCATATAAAGATTAAATAAATCCAAAATATAGATGAGAGAAACCTGCTTTTCATCTAGATATGATGTTTTGTTTGTTACTTATTTGCAAATATCCCTCAAATCGTTGCATAAAACTTTAAAAAAGGGTAAAATTTTTATTAGGTAGTATACCTTTGGAGAAAAAATTTTGAAAAAACAATGCATCAATGCAACGTTTGGTGATTGATTTTATAAATAAATAACAAATCAATTATTCATCAATTAAAATTTTGGCAAATGAATCACATCAAAACATTATTTTCAGTAATTGCATTATTTTGTACTATTACTCAAACTAAAGCACAGTTAGATTGTATCTGCCCGCAGGTTTTCTCACCTGTTTGTGCTGTGGACTCCACTGGTAATTTTTATATAGAATTTCCAAATGCCTGTTATGCAGAATGTTACGGATACAGTATAATTGCTGACTCTACTTTATGCCAGGGTATCGACCCATGGGGCAACTGCGACTGCCCCGAGCCTGACTCTACCTATGTGTGTGCACAAGACAGTTTTGGAAATGTCTTCTCTGTACCCAATTCCTGTTATGCAGAGTGCTGGGGCCTCACAGTCGTAGAAGGTGACGACTGCAACACAGACCCCTGGGGAAACTGCAACTGCCCTGAGCCTGACTCTACCTATGTGTGTGCACAAGACAGTTTTGGAAATGTCTTCTCTGTACCCAATTCCTGTTATGCGGAGTGTTGGGGCCTCACAGTCGTAGAAGGTGACGACTGCAACACAGACCCCTGGGGAAACTGCAACTGTATCATTGACGAAAACGCAACTTTTATTTGTGCCCAAGACAGCATGGGACATGCTTGTTATGTACCAAATCAGTGTTATGCAGATTGTCTCGGACTGACTGTAGTAGACGATTCGCTCTGCAGCATTATCGAAATAGACCCCGAAATCAATGATTCACTATTCATGTGTATAAATTCGGTAGTCATTGACGACTCGACCACATTTCAGCAGGCATTGCTTCAAATAAATGCCATCTGTAACCTCGGACTTCCGGAATGTATCCTTGATGCCCCCGTTTTTGATACTGACGAAGAGTTTATCACTTACATCATAGAAAACTGTGATGGTAATTTCGGCCTCAACGACAATGGCGGTTCCAATGTCATGAATCTGTACAATACTGTCAGATCAAATGCACTTTCTGCGTCAAAAGATATCACAGCAGCCAAAGAAGGATGGTCAGCCAACCTGATAACAAACCCAGCCGCATACGAGACTGTCTGTAGGATTGTCAGTGACCACTCCAGAAATATCAGCATCAACCTAACCGACATCAACGGCAGGATTTTAACTACACAAACTGTCATGCAACAACCGGGAAGTTATGACCTCAATCTCAATGTATCGTCCCTACCGACTGGTCTTTATCTTGTACATGTGACCTCAGGAGTCAGGTCGATGACATTAAAACTGGCAGTCATACGATAAGAAAAAAGTTTTAGAATCAAATAAAAAGGGGTCGTAAAGCCCCTTTTTTTTGTTTTTCCGCCATTTGAAATTGCCTTCGCCCATTATACATCTCCTCCATCACATAAGGTCTGCCTTAGTTTTAGGGAGTAAAGCAATAAATAGAATTATATAAAAGCAAACAAGCTTTGTTCTAATTCAGACAGGATATTTTATCTTTGCTTATCACAACTGAAACAGCCATGAAGTTTCCGGGCTCAAAATCCTTTTTACCCTTGTTTGCTCTGATATTTATACTAAACCTGCTGGCCCTGGATGTCATCCCTGATTACAGATTGGTACTTAAACCTATGATTGTGGTAAGCTTGATAGGAT
>JAKQGD010000218.1 GCA_029573365.1 Bacteroidota bacterium
ATAAATAGCTGGTTTCCGTTTAATTGAGATCCTGCACGAGCAAGCTGTACTTTATAATCCAAATTTGTAAAGTCAGCTGCATAACTCACAGTGGATAAATTGCCTGCGTTTCCATATGTGAATAACGATGTATCATCGTAATACCACATTCCAGAATGGACTTCCCAGCCATCTGCGTTGCCATTAAATTGAGAGTTGAAACCTGTACTTGTAACTCCTACCTTCATTATCAATGGTAAATAAAGCTCAAAAGTAGGCTCGATGCCATTAAAAATATTGACATAATCAGGCGCAGAAGCCAAACCCAGGCTATCGGTAACCACCAGCTTAAATGTGAGCAGGCCAGGGTCTGTGGGTGCGGTAAAGGTTGGATTAGCTTCAGTCGAACTGCTCAGGGACACCGTCGTGTCAGCAGTTGGCTCCCATAGGTAGGTCAGGGGGGTATTACCATCCGGGTCGTAACTGCTGCTGCCATTCAGGGTTACCAGGCTGCTGGGCGTGACTACCTGGTCTGGCCCGGCGTTGGCAATGGGCGCCTGGTTGGTGGGTACCACATCAAAATTGGACATCTGGAAGCCCAAATTATTAGCATGCCCAGTATAAGCCATCCAAAAGGTACCATCACCCTGTGGGCCACTGGTGGGACCCCAGCTATTCTTTAGCAGGAAAGCCTGCTTAGCATCATCCCAGCCAATCAGCAGCACTGCATGACCACCTAATACTGTTCCACCTGTGTTTTTGTAAACAGTTCCTATGCTAGCACCAGACCAGAAAGTATAAAAATCTGAGTAAACTGTAAACCGGAAATAACTCGGCCCATCTTCGTAGAGGGAAAGTTTAAAATCAGTTGTTGTTGCAGTTACTGTATAAAAATTTGTTACCCGGTATGGCAGCTGTGGGCAGGTCGTCGTACAAGCAACATTACTATAGGGCTCTTCGTCACAATCTGGCCAACCCGCTGCATCTCCATATGGATAACAGGCTTCATATACTGGGCCCCTCGTCTCCCAAAAAAGAGCCGCATCAGAGCTTCCACCACAGCAACCATACTGATCTTTATTACACGAAACCTGCTGCTGCTCAGAAAGATCGATTGAATTATTGGCATAACCAGCAATGATGAGATGCGATTCGAAAGCCCCTACACTGGCAAAAGCCCAGCATCCGCCGCATGCAGCTTGGTTTTTTGCTGGCGTCACATACCCTAATGTTTTGGCATTATAAGCGCTTGGCAGGATCGTATCTTGCCGTCTCTCGGGGTCAAATGGTTTCAGATACTGCTGGTAAGTTTCCTCATTAAGTGGGATATCACCGCAGCCACAAGCCGGACAACCCTCTTGTGGTAATGTCGTTAAGCCTGTTGTGGTGAACAAAATTGTAAAAGCAAGGATTATGGCAAACAATTTACTGGAAAATTTTTTTCTAATTTTAACATGTCGGGAAACTCCTTTTTA
>JAKQGD010000225.1 GCA_029573365.1 Bacteroidota bacterium
TAAGACACTCCCGGTTGTAAAGCTGGAAGAGAATACTGGGAGAAACCATTGAGTTGTGACTGAAGACTGATAGCACCTTCTATACCATTTCTCACCGCTTCATAGTTTGCTATGGATATATAACCATAAGCTCTTGCGGCTTGAGGTGGATAGAAACCCGGTGTGTTTTTGGTGGTTTTACAGATGAGGTCATAATAATCCAGCAGGTGCTGAGCAGAATAGGACTCTGCTTCGGGACTTTCTACTGTGTTGGCATCTTTCTGGCATGAATCAAACGTCAATGCAAGGATGACCAGAGCAAATAAAAGGATGACCTTTGAACCGGACAAATAGTGAATAGGAAGCATTGTAAATTTTTTTTAATGTAAAAGGGTTAAAAATAAATATATCAACATATTAAAAACAAATATAATATATTATGTATTTTTATACAACAAATATTGTGCCAAATGGACATGCGGTAGCGATAGGGATAGCAGCGGGCATGCCGGCCTGTCGGCATAAAGCGTATAGCCCGGGCCGCAGGCATCGCCAAAAACATAAAAATGGCTGAGTGATTTTTTTAGAGTTTTTTGCCGTAGGTTTGCATCGTGAAGCTCATATACAGAATAGCAGGCAGGTATCTTTTTAGCAAGAAGTCGACCAATGCCATCAATATCATCACGTGGATATCTATCGCGGGCATGAGCATAGGCACGGCGGCATTGATATTGATTTTGTCAGTGTTCAATGGATTTGAAAGTCTGCTGACGGGTATGCTGAGCAATTTCAACCCTGATGTGAAGGTGACTCTGGTCTCAGGCAAATACATGTCGCTGGACAGTGTGGATATGGCGGGGATACGGTCGCTGGAGGGTGTGGCTGCAGCAGCAGCTACCATAGAGGAGACGTCGTTTTTTGACTATAAAGGCTCACAGGAAGTAGGCATCATCAAGGGCGTAGACACTGCATTTATCCGGGTTACGGGCCTGGATACGAGTCTTATCACTGGCAGGGTCAGGCTGGGCGAGGATGTACAGTACGCCATCCTGGGATCAGGTATGAATACCAAGCTTTCGGTCAATGCCGAGGACGGATTTTCGCCGTTGACGGCCTATATGCCGGCGGAAGAAAACAAGGGACCTCTGAGCAAGCAGTTCAATACCCTGCAGGTGTATCCTTCGGGGACATTTTCTGTAGGCAGCGATGTGGATATGCAGTACATCCTGGTCGACTACAGTGCTGTAAATCAGCTGCTGGGTATGGAAAACGGATTTTCGGCCATAGAGCTCAAACTCAGGCATGGAGCATCGGAGCGGCAGGTGTTGGCTAAACTTCAGGCGATGCTGGGCCCTAAGTTTAAGGTGAGCAACAGGTATCAGCAAGATGAAGGCTTCCTGAGAATCATGAACATAGAAAAATGGATCAGCTACCTCATTGCCTGTCTTACTCTACTCATCATAGCTTTTAATCTGGTGGGTTCGCTGTGGATGATAGTGCTGGAAAAAAAGCTGGACATAGCCATTTTGCGGTCGATGGGCCTGACGAGACGTTCGATACGGGGTATTTTTATGGCGTTGGGACTGCAGATATCTCTGATAGGGCTGGGTGTAGGTTTTTTGCTGGGTCTGGTCCTGTATCGTCTGCAAAAAGATTTTGGACTTATAAGCATACCTGACGGCTTCCTTATAGATGCCTATCCGATAGAGATAAGATGGCCTGATTTTATCATCGTGACGGTAACCGTGCTGGTGATAGGCTGGCTGGCAGCATTGCTGCCTTCGTACCGGGCGGGACAGCTGGGAGCGTGGGTACGTCAGGAATAACTTTCCTCAGGGAATATTTCCGGCTTAAAAGGCACGGTTGGTCGATGTATGGCATTCATTTGTACGAAAAATCAAACACTGGCCTTGACTTTGGAACCATAACCGGTGGTTTTTGGTTTTGTATTCATCATCAAAACGGACAAAAATGTTATACGCTTTAATTTTCTTGGTTGTCATAGGACTTATCGTGATGTCGATGTACAACAAACTGGTATCACTCAAAAACAGGGTGATGGAGGCCTGGAGTGGCATAGATGTGCAGCTCAAAAGGAGATATGACCTGATACCCAACCTCGTAAATACGGTCAAAGGATATGCAGCTCACGAATCAGGCACGCTGGAAAAAGTGATACAGGCACGCAACCAGGCCATGGCTGCATCAAGCAGTGGCAATATCGGAGCTACCGTGCAGGCCGAAAATGCTCTGTCGGGGACACTTAAGTCACTTTTTGCCCTTTCGGAAAATTATCCTGACCTCAAGGCCAATACCAACTTTATCCAGCTGCAACAAACACTGGGCGAAATGGAAGAGTCGCTACAGGGTGCTCGAAGATATTACAATGCCCTGGTGCGGGACAACAATACGGCTGTAGAAGCATTTCC
>JAKQGD010000235.1 GCA_029573365.1 Bacteroidota bacterium
CATTCTGCAGAAAGAAAAGTGGAGTTTCAGCCTGATCAACCAGGATGACCCTCTCACAATGGAAACTTGTCAGCTGGCGTGCAATCTCCGACCCTATTGAT
Source organism: Bacteroidota bacterium (assembly GCA_029573365.1). Classification (GTDB taxonomy): domain Bacteria; phylum Bacteroidota; class Bacteroidia; order Chitinophagales; family Saprospiraceae; genus OLB9. Next base: position 102 of record JAKQGD010000235.1, read on the forward strand.
CCGGCCGCACCGGTAATCATTATTGTCTTGTCCGCAAGACCTTGCTTTATCAGGTTGATGTTAAGCTTTATGGGGTCGCGCCCGAGAAGGTCTTCAAGGTCAACGCGTCTTAGCTGCGGCAACCGCAATTGGCCTGAAACCCATTTATCCACTTCAGGAGTATCGAGTACCTCGAGGCCCAGATTAACTGCTTTACGGATTATACTGCTCTTTTTGTCAACGCTGAGCGACTTAATGGCAAACACCAGACTCTCTATCCTGTTTTTCTCAATGAATTCCACGCTCAGTGCAGAGGGGCCATAAACAACTATGCCATTTATTTTCTTTCCCTGTTTGTTTTTATCGTCATCAATAAAGCCTGACACGTGAAAACCGTAACGAGAGTCGCTCATTATAACCCTCTTGACAACAAACCCCAGCTCTCCGGCACCGTAAACCAGGACACGTTTTTTATTGACAGATGTACCGGTGGCAAAACGGAAGATCATCTTGACAACAATCCGTCCAGTAAAAAGGATAATTGATACTACTACATAATGGATCAGGATGATTGAGTGGGGTATTACCAGTAAATCATCCCATTGCATCTGCTCACCAAAAAATGAGAAAAGAATCAGAACCAGGGTTGAGCAACTGGTAACAATAAATACCAGTGTAATATCAGTAAGTGTGGTATGTCGCAAAAGACCGGTAAATGACCTGAATATAAGACAGAAGAGCGCGTAGACTGCCGTGGCAATCAAGCCCTGCCATATAAAGACATCCAGCCATTCCCCGGGAATACTGAAGTTGAATCTCAGGAGATAAGCAGTTATAAATGCCAGGAATACGAGGGCGAGGTCTGCTGTTAAAACCAGCCATCTGGGGGCAGAATACCTGTTGAAAAGGTCAAGTGCCCTCCTCCTCAGTTTCAAAATCCATGATGGGTAAACTAACGCCATTACTTTCCTTCCAATGTCCTCTAAACAATCTGATAATCAAACACTTTTTGTCAGGCAATCTCATCTCTGAAAAATGCCCTTCGTTCACGTCCGGGTATGCTTCCGCCCCGTCAGTCCCAGTGTCCTTCTTTTGTAAACGCCTATAAATGCATGGAATTGCAATTGGTTTGTTTTTTTTATAAAACTGTTACCGGAAAAGAAGGTGTCTGGTCGGACAATGCGATACACATATCTTCCGCTGTGTGAATTTAGTTAAACAAACGCGTCCTGTCAAATTTGGTTGACCTTATAATCACCAAAATATTTGCCTTCCCAAACCATAAATCACCCCCTTTCGGCTGCTCAGCTGCGCTATTTGCCTTATTGATACACGAAGAGGTGCAAATGGTCAAAATAAAGATGATTTTGACGAACGCAATCAAAATCCTGACCTATTATAAAGCACATGAAATCAATGTTATAATTCCGCCGTGGGCTTTTCATGGTACGTCAGGCATGTAACAAAATCGTCCATTCGTCGTTAAAAATTACGTGTTGGTCAAAAGAAATAGTATATTTGTCAACTTTCGTCAAAATATGAAGTACACCTTTACTGCCATTTTCCTGCTTGCCACTGCTGTGCTTTCCGGTCAGACTATCCTGACCATTGAAGGAAAGACATATACGAACCAGGACGATACATGGTACGGGGTGAACATTGCCCGATCAAAACCTACAACCCTTACTTTCAGGAACAATGCCATAACCTCCGTAAACCGTTATGGCTATCTCCTTTCGGCCGGTGATGAGGTCCCCGGGGCGTATAACAATAATCTTGACGGTGCTGTTATTACAGGGAACATGCTTACCTGGAACGGTACACCGGAGCCCGGAATCATCCCTCACGGGATCTTTACCGGATACAATATCAATGTACTAGTAAAATACAACTATCTGAACAAGGTGCCCATGGCTATCATCCGCAAGTCAAACGGAATGACAGATGTGTCAGGTGTTGTATCATATAATATTGTCAAGAATCCGGGAGTCGGAGTTGTGGTAAAGGGTATGAACGGTGTCAGGATTTT
>JAKQGD010000239.1 GCA_029573365.1 Bacteroidota bacterium
TCCCGGGCATAGTTTTCATTAGGTGCCTGCTTGGTATTGTCACGTCCGTTCAGATAATTGAGCATTGCAGGATCCACGGTGATGTCTTTGGTCAATTGCCTGAAATTGCCCAAAGCTGCTGATCTCAGCAGTTCTATATATTTATATGAATATCTGGGATCGTTGAGGTCGGCGGTAACAAAATGGTTGTGCCAGAACATGGTCATTTTTTCCCTGATGTTTGGACCACCGTTGCACATAAGCTCGAAAGACCAGTTACGCAGCGAACCAGTCCTGTATCCGTTGACACCCTGGGCTGCCGGTTTGTCGACCCATGTTTCGCCTATAGGCACATCAGGGTCATCGGCATAATTAACGTTTATAGGCGGTGGCGGCGGGTTCAAAGGCGTCAGGAGTGTATCCAGGCTCTCGTCTAGCGACCTTGTACCGTAAAGTTTTATGGTTTCATATTTCACTCCGTAGGTGGTACGCCTGAACAGGTGGGCTGCTTGCCAGTCGTTCCAAGGGCCGGTGTATTTGTTGAGTGAAGGCATGTGGACAATATTTTATATATAAATAAATTTTTGACTTTAAAAAAGGCTCAGGGTTTAACGATCTGAGCAGATTAGGCAAGATTTATAATGCCTGTGATTATAAAAGTACTACAAAGGTAGTTTGTAACCATCAAATCAGAATATATTTTTATATATATGCAATTATTTAGATAAAATGGTATGTCAGGGTATAAATGTTAAAATTCAAGTCTTGCGGCCGGACCTACCGATTGTTCAGAAAATTGCCCGGCCAGGTATTTGTAGTAAGCGGCTATGCCTATCATGCCGGCATTGTCTGTGCAGTACTCAAAAGCAGGGACATAGGTCTTCCATCCAAGCCTGTTGCCTGTTTCTTCAAATTTTTTTCTCAGTTCTGAATTGGCGGAAACGCCACCGGCAATACCCACCTCACGTATGCCGGTCTCACGTGAAGCAAGAGCGAGTTTGTCCAGCAGGATGCGTACGATGACCGCCTGTACAGAAGCACAGATGTCGTTGACTCTGGTGTTTATAAATTGCGGATTAGCAGCCATTTCCTTTTGGAGGAAGTACAGAATGGAGGTCTTGAGTCCGCTGAAGCTGAAATCGAGTCCCCTCACTTTAGGTTCCGGAAAATCAAAAACAGGTTGCCCGTGTTTTGCCAGCCTGTCGATAACAGGCCCGGCCGGGTAATCCAAGCCCAGCATTTTACCGGTTTTGTCAAAGGCTTCTCCTGCAGCATCGTCTATGGTAGTTCCTATGACCTCAAGGTCAGTGTGGCCCATGACCCTGACTATTTGAGTATGTCCTCCTGATACCGTCAAGCATAAAAACGGAAACTCCGGCTTAGGCTCCTGGGCAAAATGTGCCAGTACATGGGCATGCATATGGTGTACCTCCACCAGAGGAATGCCCAGTGCTAGTGCCAGTGCCTTGGACATGGAGACACCGACGATAAGACTACCGAGCAGACCTGGACCCCGGGTAAATCCTACGGCGTCAAGTTCATCCAGCCTGATTTCTGCCTTGTCAAGGGCTTCTCTGATGACAGGCAGGATATGTATCAAATGCTGACGGCTAGCGAGCTCAGGGACGACACCGCCATGAAGCCTGTGTTCCACCTGACTGGAGGTGACATTGCTGAGTACTACACCGTCACGAACCACAGCAGCCCCGGTGTCATCGCACGAAGATTCAATGGCAAGAAGGGTTATACTTTTTTTTGACAAGGGGGCACCAATTTTTTTTACATTTAAAAATAAATATATCTTTGCCTATGATACGCCAAAAGTAGTACTTTGTGCATCATTTCACTATATTAACCAACAAATTCATAATTTAAATATGAGGACCGGAATAAATATCTTATTAATCCTGATTACCGCTTTTTTGGTTTACCTGCTGATCAACTCGGTGCGTGAGCCCATTTCTTTCTCTTCTGAGCTCGACCGCCGCAAGGACGCTGTAATTGCCAAGCTTAAAAAAATTCAGACCGCCCAGGACGTTTACAGGATGGTCACGGGCAAGTACGCCAATAATTTTGATTCTTTGTCCAGTGCTCTCAACTCCGGCAAAATAAAAATCGAGAAGCTTGACGCTGACCCTACAGATCCGACCAACCAGGACAAATTTATCAAGACGGTAAGCTTCAGGGAAGCCAAGGACAGTCTTTACAGCTTAGTGGGATCTCCTTTCAATCTGGATTCACTGAGGTACGTGCCTTTTGGCGAAGGCAAAACCTTTTCTATCGATGCAGACACCCTGACCCACCAGAACAATCTGGTAAATGTCGTAGAAGTAGGCATCAAGTACAAGGACTTCATGGGTAAGTTTGCCGATGAGAAATACAAGAAGTACGACAAGTTTTATGACCCTGAAAAACTTTTGAAGTTCGGGGACATGAATTCACCCAATACTAACGGAAACTGGTAATATAATGTACCAGGCAGATTTTGCCATAAAAGAACCAATAAATCCATACAGACTGTCAGTGCTTATGATGCCTGGCAGTCTTTTTTATGCTGTATTTGGACCGGACGGAGACATGCAAATGCATGCTTCTGTGGCAGATGCAAGATACTCGGATGCCGCTTTGTTTGATAAGATACGATCACATGTAGGCGAGATGGTATTTCCGGGAGGGGTACATGTCGTTGTTGTGCCCCATTACCACTTCAGTGTTCCTGCTCCTGATCATTCTCTTGTGGGATTGTTTCCCGGCATGGAAAATGCAGCCGTTATGATGCACAGGATACCCGGTCAGACCATATATCAGTATTACAGCCTGACCCTGCCACAAAAATCATGGCTTGACAGGCTTTTTGGACCGGGAGGGTACGTGTTACGGAGTTATGCCTGGCTTATGGGCAGTCACTATATTGCTGACGAAAGCACATTTCTGCATGTACACATAGAACCGGGCGTATGTTTGATTTACGCTTCCGCGGAAATGAAAATGGTCTTTTGCAATCATTTCGAATGGTCCGCAGCCGAAGACGTGTTGTATTTTATCCAGTCTGTATTCCAATCTTCCGGCCTTCATCAGGCAAGCTGCAGGGTCATCGTAAGTGGTTGGGTAGAAAAAGGATCTCAACTGATGAAACTTTTGTCTTCTTATTATGCAAATGTGACATTTGCCAGGGATTATTTGCCTGCGATAACTGGTGTAAGTGATGATCAAAAAACTGATTATTACTATTTTATACATTACGTAAATAATAAATGCGAATAATCGGCGGCCATCTTGGCGGACGCCGTTTTACTCCTCCGGCCAAAAACTGGCCCACCCGCCCAACCACAGATCAGACCAGGGAAAGCCTCTTTAATATCCTGTCAAACCGCATAGATTTTGACAGTGTGAGCGTGCTCGATCTTTTCGCGGGTTCTGGAAGCCACAGTTATGAGTTTGTATCCAGAGGATGTGCCGATGTCACGAGTGTCGATAAGTTTCCTGCTTGTGTCACCTTTATATCCCGCACTGCCGTAGAACTAGGCATAGCTGACAAGATAAAGATAGTGAAGGCAGATGTTTTCCGCTTTATAAAGGCTGCAGGTCGTCGTTACGACTATATTTTTGCTGACCCTCCCTTTGACCTGCCGGCTCTGAAGACCATTCCTGATCTGATTTTCGAGAGTGCAATCCTGGCGGAAGGTGGTCTGTTTGTGCTGGAACATGATGCCAGAAACGATTTTAGCAGCCACATCAGGTTGACCGAAGTCAGAAAGTATGGCACTACTATTTTTAGTTTTTTCCGTTGAAAGGACCAGGGAGTTCAATATCCGTATTTTTCTTTCCAGAAGAGCCTCAGGCTTTCCCTGATTTTTTGTTCGGGGCCGTTGTTGCCGGGCTGATAGAGGGACTTACCCTTGATGTCATCGGGCAGGCACTCCATATCCGAAACAGTCCCTTCATAGTTGTGGGCATATTTGTAGTCGCTACCGTAACCTATGTCTTTCATCAACTTGGTCGGAGCATTGCGGAGGTGCAGGGGTACAGACAGATTGCCGGTTTGTCGTACCAGGCCGAGGGCGTTTTCAATAGCCATATAAGCGGAATTGCTTTTGGGTGAGCAGGCCAGGTAGATGGCCGCCTCTGACATGATGATCCGGCCCTCGGGCATGCCTATGTGGTGCACTGCCTGAAAACAATTGTTGGCAAGAAGCAGGGCGTTGGGATTGGCCAGGCCGATGTCTTCGGAGGCGAGGATGATCATACGTCTGCAAATAAACAATGGGTCTTCGCCACCTTCGATCATGCGTGCCAGGTAATAGACGGCTGCATTGGGATCAGAGGCCCTCATCGATTTGATAAAGGCGGAAATGATGTCGTAGTGTTGTTCGCCGGCTTTGTCGTAGAGTGCCAAATTTTGCTGTACAGCCGCCATCACGGAGGCATCGGTAATGACGACAGGCCTTCCTTTTTCGGACTGGCTGATGGTCAGTTCGAGAGCATTATACAACTTGCGGCCGTCGCCACCTGACACACGCAAAAGGGCATCATATGATTCTACGCTGATGTCCATGGTGCGGAGCACTTCGTCACGGCTAAGGGCATGGTCCACCATTTTACACAGGTCTGCTGCCTCAAGCGGCTTTAAGATGTAGACCTGACATCGTGACAGCAGAGCGGAGATTACCTCAAAGGATGGATTTTCGGTGGTGGCACCTATGAGTGTGACGATGCCCTTTTCTACGGCTCCGAGCAGCGAGTCCTGCTGCGACTTGCTGAATCTGTGGATTTCATCTATAAAAAGTATAGGATTGGGCTTCGAAAAAAAACGTTGTGATCTGGCAGTTTCTATGGTTTCCCTGATGTCTTTGACGCCGCTGTTTATGGCCGACAAGCTAAAAAACGTCCTTTCCTGGGTCCGGGCTATGACCGATGCCAGGGTTGTCTTTCCCACGCCGGGAGGACCCCACAGGATAAAAGATGGCAATGATCCGGACTCTATCACATTGCGGAGGACGGCGCCCTTACCCACCAGATGTTCCTGACCGATATATTCGTCCAGGGTGGAGGGTCTCATACGTTCTGCCAGGGGTTGGTTCAAGGTTTAAAATCATTTGATACAGGGTACAAGATAAGTCATTCTTTGGTTGTCCAAATAGGATGTATCCGTATTTTATTGAATAGATGAGGTATAAGTAGTTTGTTTAGTTAAACCGTTAAAACGGTTTCCTAAATTTCATACAATCGTATAGCCCACGGTTTAAACCGTGGGCTATGAGTGGAACGCAAAATATGTATAATGGATCAATTTGTAAAAATCACATAGCCCACGGTTTAAACCGTGGGCTATGAGCGGTATTTAAAATATGTATAATGGTTTTAACCATTTACCACAAATATTTTTTTCAGTTGCATCAATTTGTAAAAACCACATAGCTCAACTGTTTAAACCGTGGGCAAGAATGGAATGCAAAATATGTATAATGGATCAATTTGTAAAAACCACATAGCCCACCGGTTTAAACCGTGGGTATGAATGGAATGCAAAATATGTATAATGGTTTTAACCATTTACAGCAACCTGCATTAATTTTTGAGTGAGGGACAGAAGCGGCATCCCG
>JAKQGD010000217.1 GCA_029573365.1 Bacteroidota bacterium
CTCAAGTCGGCAAACATCGGAATAGCCATGGGAATCAATGGCACCGATGTCACCAAGGAAGCCTCAGACATGGTATTACTGGATGATAATTTTGCCACCATAGTCAAGGCTGTTAGGGAAGGCCGCAGGATTTTTGATAACATACGGAAGTTTGTTAAATATATCATGACCTGCAACAGTGCCGAGATCCTGTCTATCGTTCTGGCACCTCTGGCAGGACTGCCCATGCCTCTGCTGCCAATACACATATTATGGATCAACCTCGTGACAGACGGCCTGCCGGGTATTGCTCTTGCCAGCGAAAAAGAAGAAGACAACATCATGCAGAGACCCCCGCGTAAATCAAACGAAAGCCTGTTTAGTCACGGAATCGGCATTCACATCGTATGGGTAGGCATGCTCATGGCAGCTGTCACCCTGGCCACACAGGCATGGTGCATCAGCCACAATAAAGACCACTGGCAGACCATGGTATTTACAGTGCTTGCTCTGTCACAACTCGGTCATGTCATGGCCATCAGATCTGAGCGTACCTTTTTGTACCGGCAGGGCATAGCCAGTAATCTGCCGCTCCTGGCTTCCGTGCTGCTTACTGTAGCTCTGCAGCTCATTGTCATTTATCTGCCCATAGCAAACAAAATCATGAATACCAGCCCTCTTACCCTGGCCGAGCTGGTTTTTTGTTTTGCCATGGCTTCCATCGTCTTTCATGCCGTCGAACTCGAAAAATATATCAGATCAAGAAAGTATACATCCTAGAACACAGATACGGTATATATATTAGAAATCAAAATATTAATTACCTTTGACTCAAAATCATATCATGACACTTAAGCAACTTATCAAACTCGAAGACAAAGCAAAAGAAGTATGGGTAGTCAGTCCTTCCCTTTTTTATGATGTGGAGAGCAAGGAATTTTCCGAACTTGTAAGTGTAAACCTGGGGCAGAAGACCAAATACAAATACATAGTCCCGGCCACTAAAAACATCCACAAAAACATAGATTCGTATAAGAAGATGTACAACCTCAACGATGTTGAGATTACGGCCAGTTTTCTTATTTTGCCCGAATCAGACTTTCTGCCTTTTACTCTGGAAGTGGGCATATACTATGGGTCATCAGCCGATTGTGTAGCATGTGCAGGTCCGGCACTGGAAGAAGGCAACGAAGTGATCCAATTTAATGCGGAGACTTCAAAGCAAATGGCATCCCAGTTTAAAGCCATCTGGAAAAAATACAAAAGAGTCAATCCCTGATCATTCAGTTGAGTTTTGCAGTTAGTTTGCCTTTCGGCAGCAGCGGGCAGGCTGTAAATAGTTAAAATTTTCTTATTTCGGCCATATATAAAACCGGCTGATTATCTTTATCGTTACAAAATAAATTTTATAT
>JAKQGD010000275.1 GCA_029573365.1 Bacteroidota bacterium
CAGTAGTAGTGTCTACACCAGTGATTTCAAATTTGCCTGTAGGGAATTTAGTTACATTAAAGAAGTCATCAGAACCCTTGTCGGCAGTTCCTTTAAGGTGTGCTTCAAGATTTGCCTTGTCATCACCCTCGAGGTCTGTTACTGTGATGGTGTTCATATCGAGCGTAAAGCTTCCTGAGGTGATTTGTCCGTTGCTCACAAAAAGTTCGCCACCGGTTACACCTATGGTTCCTTTGTGAGTACCTGTAGGTTTGGATCCTTCCCATAAAACTTTAGTCATATCAGGGCTGGCAACAAACTTTCCTCCGACAGCACCTGCTACAGTTCCGGCATTGTTTTCAGCAGCTTTGTCCTTGCATGAAACAACAAGTAATGACAAAGCAATAAACAGTAAAAAACTAAGATTTTTAATCATTTTGAATTGATTTAATTTTTTAATAATAAAATACCTTTTTGTTGTATGGTGGTCAAAACGTGAAAACCCAATATTTAGTTTTAAGGGATTGCCTTAAAATTCACAACTATTTGTTAATGGCTCTGTATTGAAATAAAATCACGAATTTCCGGGAAGCTGGCCATAAATCGTACGTTTTCCGGCAGGCGGGGTTGTTGGGTGCTCACCTGATAGCCTGTAATGATGATGACGGCATGAGGAGCATTTCTGGCGAGTTCGTCTATGTATGGCTGAAGAGGTTTTTGGTCAAAACTGTCATTAAACAGAGTATAGATGTAGTCAGGTTGGAAAATCTGGTTGCCCTCGAGGATGTCTATAAGTGCCATTCCCGTGCCAAGGTTAATGACACGGTGCCCATGTTTTACCAGCAAATAATTCAGGAACAGAAGACTGAGTTCATACGTCTCTTCCTTAGGCAGAAAAAGCAGACACCTTTTGCCACAAAGATTGTCAGCCTTACTCAACTTGTCTATTTCTACGGTGATTTTTCTTTTGATGATACTCACCATAAAGTTTTCATGCACCGCCTTGACAGACCCTGCCATCCACATCAGGCTTAGTTTGTCCAGCAGAGGATACAGCACATCGTTTATGGTAGCCTCAAACCCAAATGTATTGATCTGGTGGTCAAGGAGGATATTGAGTTTACTTTCGTCAAGTTCTATGACTGATAACATCATGGCATCCAGGCTGTCAGCAAATGAGTCTTCCACTCTCGTAATTTCTACCACCTTGCTGCGGATATCATCGCCAGACATTCCGGCTATTCTGGATATCTTGATGCCGTGGCGATTTAAAATGCTGATATTGAGTATGGTCTGCAGGTCCTCATCTTTGTAATACCTGATGTTGGAATCGGTCCTGTTGGGCTTGATAATGCCATATCTCTTTTCCCAGATACGCAGCGTGTGTGCCTTGATACCTGAGAGGTTTTCAAGATCCTTTATGGAGTAAGCCACCGTCATGCGGAAGTGTTGTAGATTGGCATTTATGGTTTAAATGACACGAAACAAGGAATGCACAAAAAGGTTTAATTTTTTGAATTTGATGTTTGTCCAATAAATACTTAACTTTGAGCACCAAATTTTAATGATGCCCGGAGTCAGTTTAAAAATTTTACTCTCTTTTTCCATGTTGCTTTCCGCAAATATCGTTTTCGGGCAGAGCATGTGGTTTGGAATAAAAGGGGGGGCCGCCATGAATTTTCAGAGATGGAGCGACGGCAGTTTTTCGAGCAGTTCCAATTCGAGTCCTTTATTTTCACTGAATGGAGATTTATTTGTAGAGTCTTACGACGAAGAGAAGAAAGGCTCTTTGTATGCTCAGCTGGGATTTCACACCCGGGGCAGTGCCTTCAGATTTTTTAGTTTCAACAATACCTTTACAGATGTACAGGGTTTTAAATTTCGAAACATTGTGCTGGAGCTTGGGGCCAAAAAACCGATGAACCTCGGAAAGGAATTTGACCCTTATTTTATCCTGGGCGTCAGAGGCGAATACACCGTAGGAACCAACCTCGATGATTATCTGTCTTTTGGCAGTCTCTTTTATCCGGTCAATGATTTTGTCAGAAAATGGCTGGCCGGCGTCACCATAGGAGGCGGCTTCGAAACCAGGCTGTCAGATCTGAGCAACGTATTTGTGGAAATTTCCCTTCAGCCTGATTTTACAAACCAGTATTTTCAGCCACCCTTGTTTAATATTATAGACCCCTGGACATTGCAAACCATCAACATTAACCAAAGGGAAGAAAGAAATCTATCTTTTGAAGTCAAAGTCGGAGCCAGATTCCTCCGAAAAGTCGAATACATTGATTAACCATTAAAACATCACAACCCAGATGAGACGATTTTTACTGTTGTTTCCTTTGATTTTAGGCGGGATAATCCATGCCCAGATTACCGTAACCAAGAGTACATTTCCAGCACCGGGGGATACCCTTTTTACGATATTTGCACAGAATGTAGCCGACAGCCTTCTCATGGGCAATGTCGGCGGGCCTCAGGTATGGGATTTTTCTACTTTGTCAGGGCTCAACAAGCAACAGCAGATTTTTGTATCTCCGACCCTGGGCAATGATGCGGCACAGTTTCCTGAAGCTACCATGCTTTCGGTAGTAAACGACCAGGAGCAATACTATAAATCTTCGGATACAAAGGTGGAAGCACTGGGTTTTGGAGGAGAAAATCCTTTCTTCCCGGCTCCATTGCTTGTAAAGTACACCAAGAGGCCAGTAATACGCAGAGCACCACTTACATTTATCCAGACTACATTCTCGGATTCGGAGTTTAAAATTGATTTCAGTTCGTCTATCATTCCTGACACCCTTCTCGCAGGCCTGCCCATCAAGCCTGACAGCTTCAGGATAGAGTTTGTGTCTTCAGACAGAGGACTTATGGATGCTTACGGCACTTTAAAGCTGGGAAGTAAAACCTTTCCTGTTCTCCGCGAAAAAGTCGAAAACATCACAGAAACCAAACTGAAGGTAAAAGTACTGGGGGCATGGATTGATCCTTCCATTTTCCTCGGAGGCGGAGGGATACCGGGAGGATTTGGCAATTTTCTGGGCAGGGACACTACCTATACCTTCAACTTTTATAGCAACGACCGCAAGGAAGTGATCGTCTCGTCCAACTACAATGTTGCAAACGAGTTTCTCAGTGTAGAGTTTGTGGACCTCGATCCATATGCCTCATCCGCTGTCAACACCTCATGGCCGGCTGTCAGCATTTATCCAAACCCAGTAATTGACAAGCTTTACATTTCGGCGGAGACCGGCATATCCGGCAGGTTTTTTACAACTATTTCTGATGTTTCGGGTCGGGTAATATATTTTGACGCCTCAGAATGGAACGGCAGAGATAAAAAGGAAGTGGACACATCACGACTGTCGCCCGGCACATACTTTTTACAGGTCATGGATCAGTACAATAAATCTGCCTTGTCGGCAAAATTTGTAAAATGACAGAAAATAGCAGAGACCTGTTCGACCTCGCAGGCAGGGTAGCCATAGTGACGGGTGGAAGCCGCGGCATAGGCGAAGCCATGGCCGGAGCTCTGTCAGAGTTTGGTGCCCGGGTGGTCATCACGAGCCGCAAGCAGGAAGGAGCCGATGAAGCGGCACACAGGCTGAGTCAGGCAGGCCACGATGTATTGCCAGTTGCCTGCCATTCGGGCAACGAGGACCAGCTCAGGCATCTGGTAGAAACAACGATTCGCCACTTTGGAAAAACGGACATCCTGGTCAATAATGCCGCCACAAATCCTGCTTACGGACCCATAGAAGACATGTCAGGTGATCTGTTTGACAAAATTATGTCTGTCAATGTCAGGGCTGCTTTTACCTTGTCTAACCTGTGTCTTCCCATCATGAAAAAGCAGGGCCGGGGATCCGTTATCCATATAAGCTCTGTAGAGGGAATCAAACCCAGCCCGGGTCTGGGCATATACAGCATCAGCAAAGCAGCACTCATCATGCTTTCCAAAACCCAGGCCCGAGAATGGGGAGCCTACAACATAAGGTCAAATGTCATTTGCCCGGGACTGGTTCAAACAAAATTCAGCTCTGCCCTCTGGGCAAACAAAGAAGTACTTGAATACTGGAACCAAAAAATACCACTGCAACGCATAGCCCAACCTCAGGAAATGACCGGATTGGCTGTATTTCTGGCTTCTGATGCTTCGTCCTATTGTACCGGCATGGAGTTTACTGCAGATGGCGGCTACATGATATCCTGATTTTGGCTATTCACAAAAAACAACTTGCAGACATGTACAGAACCATATCGATGGCAGTGGTATGTTTACTTGCCGCCTTTACTGTCACAGGCCAAACCAGGCAACCGGCTTTTCTCACTGACCACAATACCGCCTGGGTAGACTCAGTATTTGCGACACTCACCCTCGAAGAAAAAATCGGTCAGCTACTTATGCCTCGCGGCAACTATTCGGGCAAACCGCACCCTGTGGATAGCCTGCGTAAATGGGTACAACAATATAAAATCGGAGGCATCGTGTTTTTTGCTTCGGGACCAACAGCCCAGGCTTCGCTGACCAATGAGTTACAGGCCTTATCCCGTGTGCCGCTGCTCATAGGCCAGGATTTCGAATGGGGAGTCGGCATGAGGATCGACAGTTCTGACCGGTTTCCATATGCTGTGGCTCTGGGTGCCATGGAAGCACAAGACGAGCTGATAAAAGAAATGGGCAAAGTGGTGGCACAACAATGCAAATCACTTGGTGTACATATAAATTATGCTCCCGTGGTA
>JAKQGD010000286.1 GCA_029573365.1 Bacteroidota bacterium
GAAAAGAGTGGATCCCGGGCGTAAACATACCTTTTATTTTTTCGGCTGGAGCCGAATATAAAATCGCACTAAAATGGAATCTTATGGCCAATGCCGGAAAGGTATTTAGAAACCCGACGCTCAATGAGAGATTCTGGACCTTTGGAGGAAATCCAGACCTGGCTCCCGAAAACGGCTACACGGCTGATCTGTGCCTGCAGTTTAGACACATGAAAGAGGAAAATACGGGGCTTAAATTTGAAGCGGGACTTTTTTACAAAAACATACGTAACTGGATCAATTGGTCACCGGACTCATCAGGATTGTGGCAGCCACGCAACCTCTCAAGGGTATTGAGTTACGGCGTGGAAGCCAGAACCCAATGGACCACCTCCCTGGGCAAAACGTTTAACGGCGTACAGATTAATACGACCCTGCAGACGTCAAGGACCACCGAATCCATTACCCCTGATGATCCCGCCCTGGATAAAAACCTCATTTATGTACCGGCACTGACATCCATGGTAAGGATATTTACGCGGTGGAAAGGACTGGACCTTTCGGTTCGGCACAATTATACTTCCCGCAGGTACACACTGGCAGACAACACGGCTTTTCTGCCTGGTTTTGGGTTGTTATCTATGAGGGTAGGATACAAAACGACCGTCAGGAAAGCAGAACTGGAAACATTCTTAGAGTTAAACAACGCAGCAGGAAATATTTATACCATAACAGAAGCATACCCCATGCCAGGAAGAAACATGGAAGCCGGAATTGTAGTCAGATTGTGACAATGTAAATCCTAAACGGATTTATAACTTTCGGGGTTGTTTTTCTTGAATATCGCAGCCATGATGAGGGCGATCAACGAGCCTGGAAATATAAACGATATCAACAGCCCCATAAAAAACTTAGCCGCACTGAATGGGTTGGTATCTTCGATGGCTGATATCTGTGTCTGAAGCTCCTCTTCCGGAATACTAAACCATTCTCCCATTTTTTCAAGAGCCTTGACCTGCTCCTCTCGGATGATGTCCAGCAGTGATGGGTCTATGTAGTTAATCAGGACATAAGAAAACAAGGAGGAGACAGACAAACCAATGATGGAAGCGATCCAGCTGTTTTTAAAGGCATCTCCCAGGGTTATGAAGCCACCGCTGTCATTTCTTATATCCATGATGGTTTTGTACATAAAATACAGAATGACGGCATAACTAATCCAGGAACCCCATGAAACCATAAAGGCAGGGTTGATAAAGTAAAATACCAGTGTCAGGACGATACATAAAAGTCCCATTATGAGACCGTTTCTTAAAGCGTGGTTTTGCATTTTAACAGATTTTAAAATGTGAAAGTATAAAATCCGGTTATTATTACCAAATCTATAAAAATAATATGTACTAAAGACTATGAAATTATGGATTCACCTGGCATTTCAAGACCAGTTTTTCTGCCATGACTTTGCGTACAACCGCAAAAAGCTCTTCCAAAGATAAAGTATCCTTTTTTTGGCCGGCATTTAACGTAAACTCGCAGATGTAACGGACCATATTGCCGTTTGACTCTTGAAAAGCATGGATTTTACCGGCATCGGTGACGAGATCGTAGGCTTTGGGCAATTTTTCTGGTGTACAGCCAGCAGGTACAGTCACATCAATGGTATCAATGACCGAATAACCAATAATGATTTTTCTCATATCCACATTGTCGTACTCCATGATTATACGGTTTAAGCCTTCATTAAGCCCCATATTTACAAAATATCTGTTGGCCGAATATTTAATTTTGTCAGGCTCCTCAAACTCAGCCTGTAGCGAACATAAAGGAAATTTGCCACCAACCAACAAGGTATCTGACCTGAGTTTTACACTGCGACACTGAGGACAAAAATAACTTTTGAGCAAATCTGGACTGATATCATTTTGCTTTCCGTAATAGTGCATAAAGCCATATAATTCATTTGCTATTCCCACAGTATTTTGCATCAAAACAACCAGGGATTTGTTTTTATCAGGTGTGATTTTCCAGTGATTTGTTACACTGTTGTTATCGGCATGATAATTTGTAATTGACACCAGCCCTGATTTTTGACCGTTGACCATAAGGGCTTTTCTGTTTGAAGTTAATGTGCCCGTATATCCTGCGGGGTAATTATCGGCCGTACATTCTAAAAACATAGTATCTTTTTGCAAGGGCACTGTAAGAATGACATGGTTAAACTGATGATTTACTATGTCTTCTGACAAAGCCGGAGATTCGTCACCCGCATAAATCAGCGTGTAAAAGGACTCGATGCTATAGAGGGCAAGAAGTGTTTTCATATAATTGGTGAGTGCTTTACAATCGCCGTATTTGTTGTCAAATACATACTGAGCCGGAAAGGCTTTCCAGCCACCGACCCCCAATTGTACGCCGACATATCTTGTGGAGTTTTGCATATAACGATATAAATTCCTGACGAGAGCCAGTGTATCAGCAGTGGCAGGTACGGACCTTTTTATTTCTGCCACAGCCTTTTCGGAGAGGGTATTACGGCCTTCATTGAGTCTGTACATCCAGTCACCAAAATCCGCCCAGGTAG
>JAKQGD010000292.1 GCA_029573365.1 Bacteroidota bacterium
TGATTGATATATCTCACAAAAATAACCAAAAACATCAGGCAACTACGTTCTTGATAAGCTTTTTAAGCTATTTTAAATTCTATAAGGGTGGGGGAACCCTTATTTTTACATTTGAATCCTGTTTTTCAGGCTTTGGATAAAGTCAGGTGAAACTGATGGACGTTTGACATTGCTTTTTACAAAATCTCTGAAATCTTTTTCCCTGTTGTACATATTCTGGCATCGCGGGTCATTTGCCATTTTGGAAATCAGAGATTGCTGGTCTTCCTGTGGTAGTTCATTGTCCAGAAAAAGGTTAATCTGGTTTTTCAATGATTTTGCAGAGTCAAAACTTGCCATGTTTTTTAAATTTTACATTTTATAATTTGGTATTTTAAAATTGTTCTATTCTTCTTCGGCATACTCACCTCTTTTCATTCCTCTCACATCCCTGTATCCCATTTTTTTAGCATATGTCTTCAATCGGTCCTTGAGCATATTTCTTGCCCTGAAAAGTCTGGAACGCACCGTACCTATGGGCAATTCCAGGATTTTGGCGATTTCTTCGTAAGTAAAACTCTCAATGTCACACAACAAAATCACCGTACGAAACTCCAGAGGCAGCGAATTGATGGCTATAGTCACCTCATCGCCCATGGTATTTTCAATAATGTCCTGCCTCAGGTCATGAAATGCTGCGTCATTACCTGATTCGCCTTCGCGGAGGCTTACTACTTCGTCAATGTCAACTTTTTGAGGACGCCTTGATTTCTTGCGATATTCGTTTATGTAGGCGTTCTTAAGTATTTTAAACAACCATGCTTTTGCATTAGTTCCCGCGTCGTAATTTTCTATAAACTTATGGGCCTTGAGGTATGTTTCCTGGACAAGGTCATCGGCGTCATTTTCATTATATGTGAGGTGGAAGGCAAAGGTTTTCAGGGCT
Organism: Bacteroidota bacterium; assembly: GCA_029573365.1. GTDB lineage: Bacteria > Bacteroidota > Bacteroidia > Chitinophagales > Saprospiraceae > OLB9. Next base: position 926 of record JAKQGD010000292.1, read on the forward strand.
TCCATATGCGGGAAGAGCTCCTTTTCGAAAACTTTTTGACTGTTTGATCTGTCCACGCACGGATTTTTTGATGTGCAAAAGTACTATTATTTTAAAAATGGCACAGTTTATTGCCTGGTTAAGTACAAATTACCTTCCTGCCAGCAGGTAAGTGGCTATGGCCAGACCTGCCGCTGAGAGTATGATCGTCCACCACTTACGGGACAGTCCTCCGTTGTCGGTGACCATCCAACAGGCTAGCATGACGCAACAAACTATGGCAATCTGTCCGGCTTCCACACCACAATTAAATGCAAATAAAGGCATAGCTATGGACTCTTCCGGATTGATAAGTGATTTGAAGTAATTGGAAAATCCGAGCCCGTGTATAAGCCCAAACATGACAGTTATTAGGTAGCTGGTCACGGTTGTGCTGCCGTTATTTGACCTGGTCGCCTGGTATATATTGGATAGGGCTGTGGCCATGATGGTTGCAGGGATGAGCCTCTCGACCAGAGTGGGATTTAGTGTTATGATGTCCAGTGACGAAAGTGCCAAAGTAGCTGTATGGCCTACTGTAAATGCTGTGACCATGAGCAGGACTTTTTTCCAGTCTGCCATGGTGTAGAGGGCACAGAGTACTATTACAAACAGGATGTGGTCGTATCCGTTTGGATCCAGAATATGGTCTATGCCGAGATTAAAATAGCCCGAAAACATCGGTTAATTTGATTTTGAATGAATGAATCTTGGCCAGAACCGGGGTGTCCGGGCTTGGTATGAGGCGTATTCTGGATATTTTGAGGCAGAAATTTTTTCGCTGAAATCTGAGCTACCTAAAAATAGCAACATGAGGAGGATACATCCAGCCACTGACCAGTTGACCAGCCGGCCTGTTGCTGCTACACTGCACAAATAAAAGCATATCCACACCATCTGCTCTGCTGCATAGTTGGGATGCCTGCATAATGCCCATAGCCCTGTGCGTACGAAACCATGCGACCAGGCCTCTGCATCCGTGCCCGCCTGTAATCTCTTGTATTTTTCTGTCTGAAAGTCGTACTGCTGTTGGTCTGCCACAGTTTCTACAACTACAAATGCCAACATGGCCAGTGCCGGCATCCATTCGTACCACATCATGGGCCCTGCCGGATTTTCAAGGGCCACCAGCATGGGCATACAAAAAAGCAGGATTAGCGTATGCTGGTACAAAGTGATAAAAAGCAGATGAAAAAGTGTCCAGGCCAGCCGTGCATTGAGGGGAGGTTTCGATCTGAGTATGCCCCAGCGGTAATCTTCCTCCCCTTGCCAGGGTATGAGGGAGTAGCCTCCTCGCCTGCTGAAGTTATAGGTCAGTCTTATGCCCCATATCGTGACCAGTGCGGCCATAACCACAAACCTTAGGTGCCATCCGCCATACCAGGCCATGATCCAGGCATATATTTGCGGCATGATACTCCAAAGCTTGTCTACCTGGCTTACATTTCCTGTCACCTCGCCTGATATAAAACACCAGCCAGCGGCGATGGCCCATACAACCAACAGGCTCTGAAGAGTTGTTTTCTGCAGCAGGGTCAGTGGAACGTCAAAATAAATGACCGACAAGGGTACCAGAAGCAGTGTAATAAGCAGGAAAACTATGGTTTTTAGCATGATAATCTGTGGTTGATTTTGGTTTTATGCCTGGTCTGATGCGGGTTCGAAAGTGATACTTTCCACCCAGTGCACTGGTTTTCGTCCGGTAAAGTCCGAAACCTGGTGGCGGCAGCTGAAGCCATTGGCTACAACAAGCGATTCAGAGTCAGTGGTTTTTATAGCAGGGATGAGTATGTTACCAGCTATTTTGGCAGAAATGTCATAATGCTCTTTGTCGTAGCCAAACGAGCCTGCCATGCCGCAGCATCCTGAGTCGGGTTCATGATAAGAGAGGGTCTCGATGCTGTCATATACCGACTTCATACCCTGAGTGCCAAAGGTAGCCTTCTGGTGGCAATGTCCATGTATAAGGATGGATGAAGTTCGTGATTTAAACCTTCCTTTCAGGTGGCCTTTTTCGAGTTCGCGGGCCAGAAAAGTGTCGATGGCCATGATGTTTTCCGACATTTTTAAGGCCAGACTGCTGTCGTCTATCAGGTCGGGCAGGTCGTCAGTAAGGGCCGAGGTGCAGGAGGGCTCACATACGACGATGGTCATATTGTGGTCCAGGTAG
>JAKQGD010000295.1 GCA_029573365.1 Bacteroidota bacterium
ATACCCGCGGACAAGAGAGAGCCTTCCTTCCAGGTCCAGTTCGACTTTTGATCACCTGGCAGCTGAGGAGGCCGCCGTAGGACAAATCATGGATCTTCTTATGAATCAGGAGAGATTGGAGCGACTCGCGGCACAGGAAAATCTCGGTGAGTATCTTACGGATATCTCAACATTTGTCGGCAATCAAAATGTCAATGACCGTATCAGAGAAATGGCCGAAATAGCTTTTGTCACCCGACTTATGTCAAGCAGCACTTCAGAAAATATAAGCCATTTGACGAGAAGTTATTTGTTGGAGGTAAAAACCAGCCACCTTACAAATATTGTCCGCAAAACAAAAAACAAGGCCGGCAGCAGACATTTAAGTTACGTGCAGGAACTGCTGAGAATGACACCTGAACAAATCAGGGATACAAAACTGCCACAGTCACCTTCCGTACCTCCGGGAGCCCCCATAGGCTGCAGCGATATGCACTGACCGTTTACCTGACAGATTCAGTTTTTACGAAATCGAGTGAAACCGAATTTATGCAGTATCTCAGGCCGGTAGGTTTGGGCCCGTCATCAAATACGTGGCCCAGGTGGCCACCACACTTAGTACAGGTCAGCTCAGTGCGGGGATATCCAAGGTCATAATCCGTCGTTTTTGTAATGGCATTGGGATCATCGACATCAAAAAAGCTGGGCCAACCCGTACCACTTTCAAATTTATGCTTTGACCGAAACAATGGCAGGCCACAACCACGGCAAGTATAAAGACCTTCAGATTTATTTTCCAGTAAATCACCGGTAAAAGCCCTTTCAGTGCCTTTTTTTCTCAACACGTGATACTCCATGTCATTGAGTTTTGACTTCCATTCGTCGTCAGACAAAACAACAACACGTATGGTGTCTCCCCTTTTGTTGACAAAATAGGTCTTGTCAGAAGTTCCGGTATTCTCTGTTGACTTCAGCACACCGGCATTCCTGGACTGGCAGGCCACCTGCACCAGACTGTAAGCCAGTATACACGCAGCTGTAACGAATTTAATATTCATGGTTTGTCTGTTGTTTTATGGTCAATCTTCACCTCTCATTCGTTTGTCGTGTCTTTGGGCAAGAGCCACAAAAAATTTGATTAGATTTACTATCGATAGGAAAACAAGGTAACCAAAAGTCATGACAATATAAAGCCATCGAACCGATCCGGCATCCCTGATGGAAACTCCACTTAACTGCCAGGCTATTACACCGCCGACTACAAGCAGGATGGCAAAACTTATGATGGAATGCAGCCAGTATTTATTCGAGTCTGCTGCAGAAAACCCAAGGATGCTGTTGGTGAGAGCGAAGAAAAGAATCATTCCGCAAAGCACCACCCAGGGAATGATGTGGGCCGTAGATGAATATTTGGGAGGCGGAACCATACTGGATATTCCGGTCAGAACAAGCATAAGCAACAATACGCCGGCCACCTGATAAAAGGGCGATATGCGTGTCTCTAGTATGGATTTTTCTGACATATTGTGTTTGCTTTAATAAATGTTTACGGAAAGGATTTTGTTTATTTACCGGTTGACTCTGAATATTTAAGCACCTTATCCCAAACCCTAAAAAGATTGCCACTGCACATTTTTTTGATGTCGCTGTTCGAATAGCCTCGCTCCAGCAACACGGCTATCAGGTTTGGATAAGCACTGACATCTTTGAGTCCGGTGGGAAGCGAATCCCCAACTCCGTCATAATCTGAGCCAAAACCGACCTGTTTGACACCAGCGAGTTTTACAATGTGGTCTATGTGGTCAGCCACAGTCAATACATCCGCATAAAGCTTAGGATATTCCTTCCTCAATACCTCAGCAAACCGTTTGCCTTCTTCGCTTTCCAGTAAGATTTTTTTCTGCCAGCCTTTCCCTGAATACATTCCTGATGCTGTCGTTGTAAGTATTAATCGTTCCATCCAGAAAAGAAGTGCCAAAATTGACCATGATGACACCTCCGTTTTTTTTCATCAATCTGATCATATCGTCAATTTTGGCACTTCTTT
>JAKQGD010000222.1 GCA_029573365.1 Bacteroidota bacterium
ACGTATGTTAAATGTCCACGCCAGGTCATCGAGGGCCGTCACCAGGTGATAATCTACACCCTGTACTGCCATATCTGCCCTGATGGATGCAAGTTTGTCCGCAACATCCCTGCCGGCGTACTTTACATCCAGTACCTCAACCTGTGCCGACACCAGCTGCGGCCGGTCAGTCCAGAGCGAAGCAAGCAGATCTATGCGGTGGTTGACATGGATATTGCGGGCAGCAAAGACTTTTTTCATGCTTTCTACTGAGGACCTCGAAAACAACAGGCCGTTTATACCTACAGTGCTGCCTTCGGGCAGTTTTTCTGCCAGAAAGTCTAAATAAGGCGAGCCAAACTGGTTGACCATCTTGTGAAGGACAAACGGCGAACCTTTAAGTTCCATTTCTGCCTGAAGAAAATACCTCGAGTCAGTCCACAGGCCAGCGTGGTCGTCTATGATTGCTACCATACCTGCCGATCCTGTAAATCCTGATATCCAAACCCTCTCCTGCCAGTGTGAGGCTACATACTCAGACTGGTGTGGATCTGCAGTGGGAATGATGACTGCCGCTATGTCATTGGACTTCATGAGGGCTCTCAGGCCTGCCAGTTTTTTGTCTGTTGTCATGGGATATTTCTTGATTATAAAGATTGTGAACTGTAAATATTCAAATTAAATATTAAAAAAATCTATCATATATTAAACTAATGCTATATATTTGCCCCATAAACATACGATGAATTTCACAATCAGGTGAAACTCATGTAAAAATTGTTTTGTTTTTAATTACGTGTAAAGGGATAATTCATATAAAAAAATGTTGAAGCAGAGCCTTAGTCAGAAAATGTTGCAAAAGCTGTCTCCACAGCAGATACAGCTTATGAAATTATTGCAGATACCTACGGCAAGCCTTGAAGAAAGGATAAAGGAGGAGCTTGAATCCAATCCGGCATTGGAAGAAGGTGATGATTATGACGATGTGTTTGATCTGGAAAAGGACGCTTATGGCAACAGCAGTGAGTCAGAATCTGAAGAAAGGAACGAACCCGAATTTGAGTTTGGCGATTATCTAAATGAATATCTTGACGATGACCCATCGAGCTACAAGCTTAAAAGCGATGACTTTGTCAATGAAGAGGAAAGGAGTATGCCCGTACCGGTAGAAAACACTTTTCACGAGAGCCTCGAAAGACAGTTGGGTTTGTTGGACCTCGAAGAAAAACAGTACCAGATAGCTAACCAGATTATTGGGTCCATAGACGAAGACGGATATCTAAGGAGAGAGCCTGCATCGATAGTAGATGACCTGCTTTTTTCGCAGAATGTAGAAACAAACCTTGCTGAGGTCAATGCCATCATAAAGCAGATCCAGAAATTTGATCCTCCCGGTATATGTGCCCGGTCGCTGCAGGAAAGTCTGATCCTCCAGCTGGAAGACAAGCTCGAAAAGGAGCCCGGTAAAAACACCCACGAACGAAAGATTGCCCTCAGAATCCTGGCTGACTTTTTTGATGAGTTTACCAAAAAGCATTACGACAGGATGAAAAAAATGCTCAGCTTGTCCGACAGCGAACTTAAGGATGCTATAGATGAGATCATCCGCCTCAATCCCAAACCTGCAAGCACCATTGAAGGTAACAATGTGACGAGCCAGTATGTCATACCAGACTTTATCATACACAACCGTGATGGTGAGCTAGAGCTGACGCTCAATAGTAAAAATGCCCCTGATCTGAGGATCAACGACCAATACATGGAGATGCTAAAAGGCTACAGAGAGACGGTACAGGGAAGGCGTGCCACCAGGCCAGAAAAAGAAGCCGTTTTGTTTATAAAGCAGAAAATAGACTCCGCCAAGTGGTTTATTGATGCCATAAAACAACGTCAGGACACACTCTACCGCACCATGTATTCCATCATGCAATACCAGTACGAATATTTTGTAACCGGTGATGACAGAAGGCTAAAACCCATGATACTAAAGGACCTCGCCGAAATCACCGGCCTGGACATATCCACAGTGAGTCGTGTGGCCAACTCAAAGTTTGTGCAGACGGAGTTTGGTACCCGCAGGCTCAAGGACTTCTTTTCGGAATCCATGCAGACACAGGATGGCAGTGAGGTATCCACACTGGAGATAAAGACCATACTCAATGACGAAGTGTTGCGGGAAGACAAGACAAAACCCCTCTCTGACGAACGTCTTATGGAGATACTGTCAGAAAGAGGTTACAATATAGCCCGCAGAACCATAGCCAAATACAGAGAGCAGCTCAACATACCGGTAGCCAGGCTCCGCAAGGAACTCAGGTAACAGATTTATATATTAAAATCAGGAAATCATGAAACCAAAAGTTCTGGTCACGGGAGGTACCGGATATATAGGCAGCCACACCATGCTGGACCTGCTAGAAAACGGATGTGATGTCGTATGTATAGACAGTTGTATCAATTCAGACACCTCTTGCCTTGAAGCCATCAGGCAATTGTCTGGGGTAGAGGTGCCATTTTACCAAGCCGATCTTTGTGACCTTGGTGCATCAGAAAGGGTTTTCAGAGATCATCCTGACATTTCTGGTGTCATACATTTTGCAGCACTCAAGGCTGTAGGCGAATCCGTAGAAAAACCGCTGCTCTATTTCAGAAACAACGTAGATTCTCTTATAAACATCCTGGACCTAAGCCTGAGGTACGGAGTGAAGGCATTTATATTCAGCAGCAGCTGCACCGTGTATGGAGACGTGCAAAAAAGCCCGGTGGACGAAAACACTCCGTGGCAGGAAGCAGCCTCTCCGTATGGACGCACCAAGCAGATAGGCGAGCAAATCATCCGGGATACACTACAGCACACCTCCATGAAGAGCATCCTGCTAAGATATTTCAATCCTGCCGGGGCACACCCTAGTGGCAAAATGGGAGAATCCCCGATTAACCCACCACAAAATCTGGTCCCGGTCATCACCGAGACAGCCATAGGCAAGAGGGAGTCAATGACAGTTTTTGGCACCGATTATCCCACCAGAGACGGCAGTTGCATCAGAGACTACATACACGTGTGCGATCTCGCACACGCACATACACTTGCTTTAAAACATGTTTTTGCCGACAGGCAGTTGTCACAGACCGAAGTATTTAATCTGGGTATAGGCAACGGACTCACAGTGCTCGAAATCATCGAAGCATTCCAGAAACAAACGGGAGTGAGCCTCAGCTACACCCTCGGTGACAGAAGGGCAGGTGACGTGATGGCAATCTATTCTGACCATACCAAAGCCAGTAAGGTCCTCGGCTGGGAACCCAAAATGGACATCAACGACATCGTAAGCTCTGCCTGGACATGGGAAAAAAACCGTTCCACGGCAGGGGGCAAGTGATTTCATATTATAATTCTTAAGAATATATACATTATTAATATCTTTGCGGGTCAGCATCCGCAACGGGTCACTTATGCCGGATGCTAAACGATCTTATCTGTTAAAATAAAATATCTGTCTTGATAGCATATCTAAACGGAACCATTACACATAAAAATCCTGCATTTATCTACGTGGAATGCGGTGGTGTAGGCTACCATGTCAATATCAGCCTGCATACATACAGCAAACTGGAAAATCTCGAAAAAGCCAAGGTGCTTACTTACCTATATGTGAGGGAAGACGAACAGTCTCTGTATGGATTTTTTGACGATGACGAAAGGACACTTTTTGTTCTGCTGATCTCTGTCAGTGGCGTAGGGGTCAATACAGCCAGGGTTATCCTATCGTATATGTCACCAGAAGAAGTGCGTACAGCCATAATGCACGAAAATGCATTTGCCCTCGGCAAGGTCAAGGGCATAGGCCCCAAAACCGCCAAAAGGATCATCCTCGACCTCAAGGACAAGGTCATCAAGGAGTCCGGTATGGAGCCGGTGGTCCTTGTGTCACAGGAAACAAGCAGGATAAAGACAGAAGCCATTTCGGCACTTGTGGCACTTGGTTTTCCTAAGCCCGCCATAGAAAAACAGGTAAAGACTATCCTGGATAAATCTCCCGATATGGAATCGGTAGAAGACCTCATCAAACAGGTGCTCAAACAAATGAGTTGAGACCCATGAAAAAAATCAAGTCTAAATATACCATTGAAACGTCCTTTTTCGTTACAATCCTTTATCGACGAAGGATGGCCCTCGGGTGACACGGCTTTGGGCTAAATTAAAGTGAATTATGACATTGAGAAGTTTTATATTTTTTGGAATACTTTTTACAGCATCGTTGTTTGGCATCCTGTCTGTGGGCAATGCTAGAAACCTTCCTGACCCATACCTGGAAGAATCGTTGATTCTTTTTGCCATAGCGGATACCATACCTTTGGAAGACCGCAAGGGCGACTTCATCACAGATAAAAAGTACAACCCCTTTGACATCACCACAGGTGAGATAAAACAGAGTGTAGAACTCGACCCCGCTACAGGCAATTACAACATCCTGGAGAAGATCGGTGACGAATACTACCGTACACCTACTTATATGACTTTTGAGGAATACCTCGATTACAAGGCAAAGGAGCAGGAAAGAGATTATTTCAATAACCTTGCAGGGATAAAATCAGATAAAAAATCAAAATCGGGACGCATTGACCCTATGGACAAGGTAGACCTTAAAAACAGCCTCATTGACCGGCTTTTTGGAGGCACTGAGGTCAATATCCAGCCACAGGGTACCGTGGATCTGAGCGTAGGGTGGCTTTACAGCCGTCGCAATGACCCAAACCTGCCTATACAATCCCAGAGACAGAGCCAGCCGGATTTTCCTACACCACTGATAAAGATGAATGTGGATGGCAAAATAGGCAAGAAACTGGATCTTGATTTTAACTACGACACCCAGTCTACTTTCGATTTTGACAGACAAATCAAGTTGGCTTTTGACTCCGATGCATTTTCTGAAGACGACATCATCAAAAAGATAGAAGCAGGAAATGTCAGCCTGCCGTTGAGAGGCAACCTCATACAGGGAGCACAGAGCTTGTTCGGCCTCAAGACGGAACTCCAGTTTGGAAGGTTGCGGATCACAGGCCTCGCTTCTCAGCAAAGATCCCGATCATCAAGTATCCAGGTACAAAACGGAGCCTCAGTACAGGAATTTATCATCACACCAAACGAATACGACGAAAACAGGCATTTTTTCCTATCACATTACAACCGCAACACGTATGAGAGGAACCTGTCAAACATACCGTATATAGGCACACCCCACCAGATAGCACAGTTGGAGGTTTGGGTATCTGACGACAGACCCGAGTATCAGGAAAATTCCACAATGATAGCCGCCATTGCCGACCTGGGAGAACCGGATCCTCAGGCATTTACTTCCGACCCATTTTACAACCCGGTCAACTGCCAGGCCAAGGACGATACAGGTCTGTGCCTGCCCAGAAACGATGCAAACACCATATACAAAAAGATACTAGCCAGCAAGGACATCGTAGACATAGACCAGGTAGCCAGGCAACTGACATCTCCAGAATTTAATCTGAAAAGAACACAGGACTTTGAAGTGTTCAGAGGAAGAAGGCTTTCGGCATCAGAATACACCTTCCATCCTAAGCTGGGTACGCTTTCGCTCAATTTCAGGCTGAGGCCAAATCAGGTGCTCGGAGTAGCTTATAACTATTACTATACATCCAACTGTGATACCCTTTATCAGGTGGGTCAGTTGTCGGCGTCATCAGTACATCCGGCCAATCAGACTGATTCTACCAGGGTAGAACCGCCAAAGGTATTTTTTACCAAGCTGCTTAAGGCAACCAACCAGGCCACAAGGTCACCTATGTGGGACCTCATGATGAAAAACGTGTACAATCTGCGGACCCAGCAACTTAATCAGCAAGATTTCGAGTTTGACATATTTTACGAGGACGACTTTACCGACGGAACCCTCAAGAAGTTCCTTCCTGAAAAAGAACTCAGAAAACTGCCGTTGCTCCAGTTTTTTAACTTAGACAGGCTCAACAGATTTGGCGACCCGCAACCCGATGGTTATTTTGATTATATATCTGGCGTGACCGTCATCGAGCGAAGCGGTAGCATCGTTTTTCCGGTCCTGGAGCCTTTTGGCAACCACATCAATAAAGAAAACCTAAAAAACTCTCTGGGACTTAATGACCTGGCCATTACTGATTCTTTGCTTATCGCAAAATACCGGTATCAGGAACTGTATGATACGAGTATAAGTATTGCTGCCCAAAACCTGGTCAAAAACAAGTTCCGGATTGTGGGAAAAGTCAAGTCCACAGGAAACAACGGCGAAATCAACCTGGGGCCATTTGTTCCTCAGGGTTCGGTGAGAGTTTCGGCAGGAGGCAAGCAGCTTGTTGAGGGTCAGGATTTTGAGATAGACTACTCTCTGGGTAAGCTAAGAATCATCAATGACGCTTTCCTGGCACAGGGTACTCCGATTGATGTTCGGTTTGAAGACAATTCACTCTTCAGTCTGCAACAAAAATACATGCTGGGACTCAGGGCTGAGTACCAGTTCAATAAAAAATCAAGCCTTGGGGCCACCTATATGAGACTGTGGGAAAGACCCTTTACACAAAAAGTTAACATAGGCGACGACCCGATAAACAACCGCATTTTTGGGCTGGATTACAATTACAATGACGAAGCTCCGTGGGTTACAAGGCTGATAGACAAGCTGCCGTTTTATAGCACCAGGGAAAAGTCCAATATCAACTTTACGGCTGAGGCGGCGGGCATTCTTCCGGGCCACTCCAGAGCCATCAATACCTCTTTTGACGATTCGGGAATAGCCAATATAGACGACTTTGAAGGAGCTATTACCAATCTGAACCTCGGAGGATTTAACTACAACCAGTGGACCCTTGCCAGCACTCCGCCGACCATCGCCGGCTGGGACAAAGAAAACAGCCTCGAATACGGTGCCAACAGGGCAAAAATCAACTGGTATGTGCTCGATCTGGGAACCATCCGTTCCTCACAGGACAACACCAACCCCTATACAAGAACCATCAATCAAAGAGAGCTTTTTACCAACAGGCAGGTACAACCCGGGCAGCAACAGTTGTTTACTTTTGACATAAGTTATTACCCAACTGAAAGAGGCCCTTACAATTTCGAAACACAAGGAGGATACCCATCCATCAGTCAGGGATTCAGACTGCAAAACGGTAAGATGGTGCTCAACGATCCAAAGAGCCGCTGGGGCGGAATCATGAGGTATTTCCAAAACTCTGATTTTGAAGCCGCCAACTACGAAAGTATAGAATTCTGGATGCTAAATCCATTTATGGACCGTGGTGATGGCAGCGATCCGCATCCTGAAGGCGAAGAAGGAGAACTTGTTTTCAATCTCGGAAGCATATCAGAAGACATTATCAAAGACAACTTTTTGTATTTTGAAAATGCCTTGCCTACCACACAAAGAAAACTTCCTACCACCAACACCAGTTTTGGCCGTTCAACCATCAGTATACCCCTGGTCAATGGGTTTGACACAAGTGCAGGAGCCAGTCAGGATGTAGGTTTTGACGGACTAAACAATGATGGCGAACAGCAGAGGTTCCAGTCATGGCTCCAGGCCAATAACCTGGCTGCTTTAGATGATATAGCAAAGGACCCGGCCAATGATGACTTCGTTTTCTTTAACGACGAGTCCCTGTCTAATGAACCCAGCCTACTAAACAGGCTTAAAAGGTTTAACGGGCCTGAGGGCAATGCACCACTCAATAATCTCAATACCAACCAGTTTGTAAGAGGTAACAGATATCCTGATTCAGAAGACCTAAACAACAATAAGTCTCTGGACCAGACAGAAGCGTACTACGAATACAAGATCCGCATCAAAAAAATGGCCAATTCAAACCAGTTGGACACAACACTGGCCAACAATTTTTTTGTACAGTCCACGATAGTTACCGCACCTAACGGTCAGAAGGAAATATGGTACAGATTCCAGGTACCCATACTTAAAGGCACACCCATAAATGGCATTTCAGGTTACAGGGCCATACAATTTATGAGGATGTACTTGACTAAATTCGAGACACCAAAAACTTTCAGGCTGGCAGAGTTTCAGCTGCAGAGAAGCCAGTGGCGTAAACAACTTCCAGTGTGTAAGATTGACGCTCCTGCCACCGCAACGTTTAACCTGGATGATGTAGGGATAGAAGAAAACAGTGGCAAACTGCCGTTTAATTACATATCGCCAAAAGGCGTCATCAGAACCCAGGCATTTGCTACAGTAACAAACCTTTTGCAGGACGAAAAAAGCATGGTTATGAGGTTTAAAAACCTGGAGCCTACCTGTGAAATAGCCATGACCAAGCTGGCCAATGTCAATCTGTCGCTGTACAAAAGACTCCAGATGTGGATCCATGCTGAGCGTGCCATCGATGCAGATTCCATCAAAGACGGTGACCTGTCCATAGTCGTAAGGCTGGGCAAGGACTTTGACAATCGAGGAAACGCGGCATCAAGTGCCAATGGAAACAATGCTGTTGCAGCACTGAACTTCTATGAATACGAGCTTCCTATCACGGTATCAAAAGAAATAGGAGGACAGTCTCAGCAGACACAGGAAAACGTGTGGCCTGCTGACAATTATATAAATATTCCGCTCGACAGCCTGATAGAACTAAAACGTTTCAGGATTAAAAACAATATAAGAGTGAGGGATACCATCGAGATGATGCTTAATCCTGACAAGAAGGATATGCTCCGTATCGTAGGTAACCCATCGCTGGGACTGGTTAAGGTCATACAGATAGCCATACGAAATAAAAGCAAGGAATTCACGACACACTCCGGAGAAGTGTGGGTAAATGAACTGAGGGTAACAGGCTTTGACGAATCAGGAGGTGTAGCAGCACAGGCCAGGCTGCAGGTACAGATGGCCGACCTCGGAGAGCTCAATTTTTCGGGCAATTACTCAAGCATAGGTTTCGGGGCACTCGACAAAAGACTGCTCGAAAGGAACAGGAAGGAGACGGTACAGTTTGACGTAGCCGCCAATGTGGATGCAGGCAAGGTATTACCCAAAGCCCTTAAACTTTCTGTCCCCGTCTATGCACAAATACAAAAAACTTACATCACACCCAGGTTTGACCCCTTTGACCAGGACATAGAAGTAAAAGATAAGCTTTCTCTGATACAGGATTCCAGGGCCAGAGACTCCGTGAGTCAGCAAGCCAGGGAACAGGTCACAGTTAAAACATTTAACCTTACCAATGTCAAAACAGATGTAGGAGGCAAAGGCAAACCCTGGTCGCCTTCAAACGTATCATTGTCTTACGCCTTTACAGAAACCACAAAGAGTGATCCCATCATCCGCGAGGACAGAACCACACAGAGGTCGGTGGGCCTAGACTATGTATACCAGAGGAGGAGCAGTTATATAGAGCCTTTTAAGTTTGTAAAGGTAAAGGCCCTGAAGATTATTTCGGACTTCAATTTCAGCCTCCTGCCTTCAAACTTTTCATTTACAAGCCGTATGGTCAATCAGGACAATTCCAGGACTTTCAGGCTGCCTTCGTCACCGGTATTTATATTTGATGACAAGAGATACAGATGGGAAAGAAACTACGTACTGGACTGGGACCTGACCAAGTCGCTAAGGTTTAACTTCCGTGCCAACAGCATGTCTATCATAGATCAGATCAGGCAGGCTGGTATAGCAGATACAGCCGACGACAGAGACTGGTTTGACCCACAAGGAAACAATGTGACCCAGAATGTCATAGACGATCCGGTATATCCCACCAAATACCGCAACGAAAATATCCGCAATCTAGGCAGAAGCAAGGCATACTCGCATAATCTGACGCTCAATTATAAATTGCCGTTTAAGAGCATACCTATACTGGATTGGATCAATGCAGGGGCAGATTACAAAGCCGATTACGGGTGGGACGGCGGAAGCCTTATCACTATAGACGACATAGGCACTCCGCTGGGCAATACCATACACAATGGCCAGAATGCCAGCTTCAATATAACCTTTGACTTTTCAAAGCTATACAACAAAGTAGGATACCTAAAAGCCATAGAAACAGGCAAGGCTTCGAGGAACAGAAAACGTACTTCTCCGGTTACCCGCGAAAAAGACCGAGTAGAAAAGGGTGATGACAAGATGAAAAAGACCGATGACACGTCTAAAAAGAATGAAGACCTTGCAGGCGATGCCGAAAAAGGTAAGGATGGGGGCAGGAAGGCTCAGAAGGAAGACAAGCCTCGTGATCCCACTATGGCCGAACGAGTCATCCTTCGTCCCCTCATGCTCGTAAGGTCAGTAAAAGTAAACCTCAAGGACGAAAGGTCGACCCTGATACCGGGATTTATGGAACAGTCGAGGCTTCTGGGCCAAAACGATGGATTTACAGCTCCGGGCTGGGATTTTATAGCGGGAGTACAACCACGCCTTACCGGCGAAAACAACTGGCTGCTCAGGAATCAGGGCTGGTTTAACTCCAGTTATAATTTTAACGATGCCCTCACACAGACAAAGAGACTTACGGCTGATGCCAGGCTTCTGGTAGAACCGTTCAGAGACTTTAGTGTGGATGTCACCATGAAACGTAGTTACCAGGAGAGCCACACGGAAGTATTCAGAAATAAAAAGATGGATGGCTCAGACAAATTTTTGCAGTTGGCCAGGTATGATGTAGGCTCATTTGACGCTTCCTTTTTTGCCATGAATACTTTGTTTGACAACAGTTTTGGGCTGTACAACCAATTTAAGGAAAACAGGGAGATCATCTCCAGACGTTTGCCCAATATAGAAAACCCGGGCCTTCACCCTGCCGACCCCGGATACGTACAAGGATACGGACCCTCACAAAACAATGTCACTGTACCCGCATTTATAGCAGCTTACACCAGACAGTCGGCATATAACGTAGACCTTGACCAGCAAAAGGTATACTCGGCTAATAATTTTATTCCCAGGCCCAACTGGCAACTTAATTACAGTGGCCTTTCAAAGCTAAAAATGTTTAAGAATTTATTTTCAAACATTACCATCAAGCACGGTTATTCGTCAACCATCCGTGTCAGCAATTTCCAGACTCAACCTAATTACACAGCCACCGATCCATTTGCCAATATTTCGCCCAATGACAACTATTACTCCAGACTGGAGATACCGTCTGTGGCCATCCAGGAACAGTTCGTCCCCATTATTGGCATCAGCCTGAGGACAGTCAAGGACCTCAAACTGGATTTTGAATACAAGATGACGAGAAACCTCGAACTGGGCATCACACAGCTAAGAGAAAACAAAACCAAGGAAATTGTCTTTGGCGGAGGTTATGTGATCAAAAATTTCAAGGGATTTGGAAAAAAGAAAAAAGTCAGATCTAAAAAAGCCGCCGGCAAAGATGACCAAGCGGGCCAGCCTGTAGCGAAGCCTTCGACCAATAAATCTTCCACTTCCAAAACACGGGATTTGCGTATGAACCTCAGTTATTCGCTCAGAGACGACCTTTCACAGGTGTATGATCTTATGACAGGTGTAGATGCACAAGCGGACAGAGGATCCAAGACGGTGACACTTAATCCTACCGTGGAGTACGACGTAAACAACAACCTTACGCTGAGATTCTACTTCGATTATTCGAGGATTGTCCCCAAAACGACGCTGTCTTTCCCTGTGACCACAATCAGGTCAGGAATCACATTCAGATTTAATATCAACTGATAAAAAGGAAGTCTTGCCTTATTTAACGGGCAAACTGTACAGGTAG
The DNA here is from genome assembly GCA_029573365.1 of Bacteroidota bacterium. Classification (GTDB taxonomy): domain Bacteria; phylum Bacteroidota; class Bacteroidia; order Chitinophagales; family Saprospiraceae; genus OLB9. The sequence goes on from JAKQGD010000222.1 coordinate 11,728, forward strand.
TAGTTTTCGTTTTTAAAATTGGTGGATGTAAATGATTTCCAGGCTTTCGCCGAAGGATATCTTAGTGTATCAATGGGTTTTGGAGAGATGATGACGACTCCACCCACACCTTTGAATTTGCCGAAAAGCTTGATTTCCTCTTCGGTAGGTACATAAACCTTGTCAACCCACCGGAAGTACGAAAATTCTTTTCCGTCAGGAAGTTCGAAAAATTTTCTTCCGGCATAACCGATTACTGGTGTTGACTCAAATTTGTTTAGGGCCACAACAGGTACTTTGACTGGCACTTTTTCGCTGATAAACAGGCCTGCTTCCCGGGCATTTGAGAAAGGTATTAGGATATCTTCCCTCACCGCTTTGAAGCCGTGCACCAAGGCAAAAACCGAAAAGACAGCAGCAACTACCAGAGGCCTAAAGTCAGGCTTTGTATTAATACTGCAAAGCAACTCTGTCATACATATCAGGAACACAAAGCTCATGCCCCACTGTCTGATACCGCCCGGAAAGATAACAAAAGAAAATGTGGTCATCATCACTACCAAAGCTAACATCGTGTAAAGTAGAGGCCTGTTTTTCCTGAACATATACCAAAGACCGGCAAGAGCCGCTATGGACAAAACCAGGCCGGCAAATGTCCAACCATATCTAAAAGTATCCGGTGTGGAACCCGGAAAAAAAGTGTTTGACAGGTTTCCCTGAATCGAGTTAAGCAACAGGTCCGATAAAGTTCCCGTCTTGCCATGTGTACGTGCTATGTGTCCTGAAGAACGCGGAAAAACACAAATGGTAAAAACAAGGATTCCTGCCGCAAGGCCTTTCGCCCAGGAAGAGGTCAACAGGCTTTTTCGATCCTGAGTGGTGAGAAATAGATACAGGGTCAGAGCCAGGGCCATAAGCACCCCAAAAACCTCGGTCTGGCAAAGCAGAAAGACCACGATACCCGAGGTTATTTGATGTGGTTTGCCATCCCGGATATGCAATGTAGCCCAGAACACAAAAAGTATGACCAGGGCATATCCACGGCTCACAATACCATATTCGAAAAACACAAAATAGGACAAAACAAACAGTAATCCCATCCACATAGGAGTGCGGAATCTCACCAAAATAAAATACAGGGCCCCGGCCACCGTTAGCAGGTGAGCTATGGCCAACATCCATACCTGATCTGAGGCAAGGAGCGTAAAGGGTTTAAGGTAGAGATACCACAGAGCAGGATGACCTTCATAGTATAAAAAACGCAGGATTTGAGACAGGTTCATATCTTTGGCCACAAACCACGCCTGCCATTCGTCTTTCCACATTTCGTGGTAGCCAAGTTTTAACCAGGCTACAGCAGCTGTCAGCAGCAGCCAGGCAAAGTATCGGGTAACCTTAGACTCAGAGAAACCCATCATGATTTATTTCTTTTGTGTAGCCTCGGTCAGCAATAGAGTCATGGAGGAGACTCCTGGCAGCGAATCCTGTCGTGAAAACTGCTCCAGCTTGAGTCTGTACCTGCCTTTGGTTTTAAAGAAGGCCTGTTGCGACAGCATTATCTCTGCTGTGCATGTCTTGCTGCTGCAATTTCCTTCCCATTCGCCACCGTCTTTGGAAAGCTCCAGTGACAAGGGCGATGACGTAACCGTCATGTCAGGAAAGGTAGTTGTGGCACGTATGTATAGATTTTCATACCTGAAATCTTTGTTGTGACTAACGCGTAGCATGAGGTCATATGCCTTGGAGACATCAGATATTTCGTATTCAAAAGACAATGTATCAGAATATTTCCACGGGTCAGGTACTTCTGTTTTATGTTCGTAGACAATCTTTGGACCGCAGGATCCAAGCAAGATAAGAAAAAGGTAAACGATGCCAACAGGTCTCAAGTCGTTATAAATTTTTGCCAAAATTAGAGTTTTTTATCAAACCTTGAGGATAATTCCCCGCTTGTCCAGCCACCAGGCGACCAGCCAGACCACAAGAACAAAAAACAAGGCAAACATAAAAGACCCGGGATAATCTCCAAATACAGGCCTGAATCCCCTTTCGTAAATCAATGTGTAGAGATTTGTTTCGTCGGTTTTGATATGAAGCAGGATTTTGACTACCAGCATGGAGAGGATGAAGCTTGCCAGTGGATTTTGCCCAAAAGCTTTGAAGATATAGGCCCACGAGCCCCTTTTCTTCACATCGACAATCCACATAAGCAATGCAAGCATAAGTATGGCCAGTCCGGATGTAAATAATACGTAGCTGGAACTCCATAGGGCTTTATTCAGAGGAAAGCCGGCCACCGACCACAGCCAACCGGCAGTAACCAGCGTGAATCCGGTCATCACAAGTCCGCGGATCTTCTCAACCATAGTAAGGTTTTGTATGATCATATTGCCGCATAAAAAACCAATCAGTACCGTACATACCGCCGGAAGGGTGCTTAGAAGGCCTTCTGGGTCGAATGCGATGCCAAAACCATGATACATGTGTTTTTCGCCGACCAGAGCCAGGTCTGCTTTCCGTACCAGGTTTCCCTCCAGGGTCAGGTCTCCTCCCCGGAGCAAAAGGATCCAATAGCCACACAACAAGGCTCCCGTAAAGATCCAAAGCCACCTTCCGGAAATAAAAGAGACTATCATGCCGGCCAGCAACAGAGCCAGGCCTATCCGTGGCAATACCCCAAACAACCGCAGTTCTGCGATATTTTTATGGTAAAAGGGAAACCAGTTTAGCAGCAACCCAATAAGTATAATCGTCATGCCGCGAACCCACACTTTTTTACGCCACGATGACATACCCTCTTTAGCAAATTTGCCAAAACTGATGGCCATGGACACACCTGCGATATAAAGAAAAAACGGGAAAACAAGGTCCGTGGGCGTACAGCCGTCCCATTTGGCATGAAGCAGCGGTGCGTAAACATATTCCCAGCTGCCAGGCGTATTGACAAGGATCATAAAAAAAACGGTCATTCCTCTGAAGATGTCGAGAGAAAGAAGCCTTTCGGAAGTGCCCATGAGAGTATATTTACCATAAATCTAACAATTTAAAAATTTGTGGCCGACAAAACTTAAATTTGTATCGAACAACATTCCATAAAAGAGATGAGTAGGGTAAAAATCCTGGGCGAGGAAATTCTTTACAAAGGCTGGTCCACACTTAAAAAATATACGATTTCATACATCAGACGTGACGGCAGGGAGGAGACCCACACCCGTGAGATTTACAACAGTGGCGACGGAGCAGCTGCCATGCTTTACAATCCGAGTGAAAAAAAAATCCTTTTGATACGTCAATTTCGGCTGGCTGCATTTGTCAATGGACATCCTGACGGTTTTATTTACGAATGTTGTGCAGGCATGCTTGACGACCTTCATCCTACACAGGCTATGATAAAGGAAATAGAGGAAGAAACAGGCTATAGGGTCAGAGAAGTACACAAGATTTACGAGGCTTTTGTCACTCCGGGAGCCCACATGGAAAAGATCCACATCTACACTGCTGCCTATGATGACAGTATGAAGGTGCATGCAGGCGGAGGTGACACCCGGGAGCAGGAAGACATCGAACTGGTGGAGTTTGATTACGGACAGATTCCTGAGCTACTCACCAGCGGACAGATTATAGACGCTAAGACCAACATCCTGCTGCAGTGGGCCTGGAGAGAGTTGATTGAAAAATAAAATCTGACATTTTGTCTCAGTACCGGTATGATTCTGCCAGATTGCTGCCTTCAATGGTAAAAAATCAGTTTGGTATGCTAATTGACAGACACAATTGCCAAAACCAGAATTTAGAATGACCGTTTAATGTGGTGTTGACTTTACCATCCGTATTCGAGAAATCAAGGCAGTGGTAAATTTTTTAGTTTTGGTGATACAACCCATAATATGGGAATAAAAATCGAGAAAAAATGTTTGACGAAAACATATACCTGATGGACGACAGAAGAGAAGAAGGTGATGTCTTGCCTGTGTTTAGCATGGGCGATGACGAGCTTATGTTTGATGACAACTACAAAAAAGTGATGCCAATTCTGGCCCTTAAAAACACGGTGTTGTTTCCGGGAGTAGTAATACCCATCACTGCCGGTAGGGACAAGTCTATAAAAGCTCTTAAAAAAGCCGAGAAAGACGATAAGTTTATAGGGGTTATCACCCAAAAGGACATGACCAGCGAGGATCCGTCGCCTGAGGAAATGTATTCTGTAGGTACGGTAGCCAGGATTATGAAAATCATCAAAATGCCAGATGGTAGCACGACAGCCATCCTACAGGGGCGTAAGAGATTTATTCCCGGTGAATATTTCATCAATGAAGACATGATTGCAGCAGAAGTCAACCCCATCGAAGATGAGATCCCGGAAAATAACATGGAGTTTAATGCCATGATATCCACGATAAAGGATTATGCCAAAAAGATTATAGAGCTTTCGCCCAATATCCCCTCGGAGGCAAATCTTATGCTTCAGAACATCAAAAACAATGGCTTCCTGATCAACTTCATCACTTCAAATATGAACCTGGAGGTGGAGAAGAAGCAGGAAATACTCGAGGCCGGAGACTTTGTGTTCAAAGCAGGTCTTGTAATGAATGCCATGAACCACGAGCTTCAACTTCTCCAGATAAAGGGTCAGATAGAAGCAAAGGTGAGAGGGGACCTCGAAAAACAACAAAAAGAATATTTTCTCAACCAGCAGCTAAAAACCATCCAGGAGGAACTGGGAGGAAATCCCCATGAGGAAGAGCTCAACCGGCTGGGAGAGCTTGCCGCTAAGAAACGTTGGCCGGCTTATGCAAAAGAAGCCTTTGACAGGGAGATGGTCAAGGCGAAGAGGATAAATCCGCAGATTGCAGAGTATTCTGTGACGCTCAATTATCTGGAGCTGATGCTCGACTTGCCATGGAACGAAGTCACGAGGGATGTGTTTAACCTCGCCAAGGTAAGAAAGGTGCTGGACAAAGACCACTTTGGCCTCGAAGACGTGAAAAACAGGATCATCGAACACCTGGCGGTCTTAAAACTCAAAGGCGACATGAAGGCCCCAATTCTTTGTCTCGTGGGCCCACCCGGCGTCGGAAAGACCAGTCTGGGCAAATCCATAGCCACAGCTCTGGGAAGGCAGTTTATCCGCATGTCACTGGGAGGTCTCCATGACGAAAGCGAAATCAGAGGCCACCGCAAAACCTACATCGGAGCCATGCCGGGCCGCATACTCCAGTCCATAAAAAAGGCAAAAAGCAGCAATCCTGTGTTTATCCTGGACGAAATAGACAAACTGGGCAAAGACTTCAGGGGTGACCCGTCTTCAGCCCTGCTTGAGGTTCTGGATCCTGAGCAAAATTCGACTTTTCATGACAATTACCTGGACCTGGATTATGACCTTTCAAAAGTCCTTTTTATAGCTACGGCCAATTCTCTTTCCACCATCCAGCCCGCACTGCTCGACAGGATGGAGATTATAGAAATAAGTGGTTACTCCACCGAAGAGAAGGTAGAAATCGCAAAGCGTCACCTTATCCCAAAGCAACAGAAAGAACACGGACTTAAACAGTCGGCAGTGGCTCTCTCCGGACATATCATCGAAAATATAATCCAGAAATATACCCGTGAATCAGGGGTTAGATCACTGGACAGATCACTTGCCGGTGTCATGAGGTACATTGCCAAAAAAGTGGCGATGAATGAAAAGTACAATCCCAAAATTTCGGACTTGGAAGTGTACGAAGCTCTTGGGCCCGTCAAATATGACAGGGACCAATATATACAGGCAGAAATACCGGGGGTGGCTGTAGGGCTGGCATGGACGAGCGTAGGAGGAGACATCTTGTTTATCGAGGCATCTGTCAGCAAGGGCAAAGGAAAACTTTCCCTTACGGGCAATCTTGGTGATGTGATGAAGGAGTCGGCGTCCACCGCCTTGAGTTACATAAAAGCACATGCAGGAGTATTGCAGATCGACCCGGAAAGTTTTGAAAATACCGACATCCATGTGCATGTACCCGAAGGAGCTATACCCAAAGATGGTCCCAGTGCCGGCATAACCATGCTGACGGCTATCACCTCTGCATTGGTAAATAAAACTGTCAAACCATTTCTGGCCATGACAGGGGAGATCACACTCAGGGGCAAAGTGCTGCCTGTGGGTGGCATCAGAGAGAAAGTACTGGCAGCTAAAAGGTCGGGAATTTCAGAGATTATCCTCTGCGAGCAAAACCGCAGGCATGTGGAACTCATACCACAGGAATACATCAAAGGTGTCAACTTTATCTTTGTGTCAGGGATGGACCAGGTGCTCGAACACGCTTTGGGATTAAAGACAAAATGACCCATGGTCCGGGTTCGGTGTGTTAAAAGTGAGTTAAAATGAGGCCTTTGGTTAAATTTGCCCTTATTTGATCGTTAGAAAGGGTATAAAGTCATAAATTTGTTTTTGGGTAAATCAACCCGCTTCAACATGATAAAAAAAGCCATTCTCTTTACATTTATAATGGTCTGTAGCCTGGTCGCCATGGCACAGCAGAAGGACGATCACGCTAAGGTCATTGAATTTACAGGAATGGTCTTCTATGAAGACGAATCAGGCAGACCTGCCCCTTTGCCATATACCAATGTAGCTGTAAAGGGTACCAGCCGGGGAGCAGCGTCTGATTATGACGGCTTTTTTTCATTTGTGGCCCTGGCAGGCGAAACCATCGTATTTTCCAGGATAGGCTACAAGACGGTCGAAATAGTTATACCTGATACCCTGCATTCTACCAAGTATAAGTGGATTCAGATTATGACCGAAGACAACATTCTACTGCCCGAAGCCATCATCATGCCCTGGCCCAGCAAGGAACATTTCAAGCAGGAGTTTCTGGAAATAGATATCAGCAACGAACTCAGAGAAAATGCCCTTGCTAATCTTGCCGAAGAAAAAATGAAGGAAATAAGATATACTGTTCCCGCCGATGGCAGGGAGTCTTCCAGTATAGTACTCAAACAGCAAGCCACTGAGTATGTGTATACCGGACAGGTCAAACCTCAGAATATTTTTAATCCGCTGGCCTGGAAAAAATTTATAGAAGCCTGGAAGAGGGGAGATTTCAAGAAGAAGGACAAGAAATAAACGGCAGGACTTAATTGTTCCGTTGTTTTGGATATGTCGGTACCTATTGATTACCTTTGCAATCCATTAAACGTAACAAGGTTAAGTATTGAAGATTACCGATTATTTTGAAAAATCAAAGGGCCAGACCCTGGTATCTTTTGAAGTATTGCCACCATTGAAAGGAGGCAGCATGAATGACATATTTGATACGCTTGATCCCCTGATGGAATTCAAACCTCCATTTATTGATGTCACCTACCACAGGGAAGAATATGTGTACAACAAGCAGATCTCCGGATATTATGAAAAGACGGCCATACGTAAGCGACCCGGTACCGTGGGCATCTGTGCCTCCATCATGCACCGGTATGGAATAGATGCCATACCACATCTTATTTGTGGAGGATTCAGTATAGAGGAGACAGAAAATGCATTGATTGACCTTAATTTTCTGGGTATAAACAATGTGCTGGCCCTCCGGGGCGACGCACGACAGTTTGAAGACAAGTTTATCCCGGAACCTGATGGTCACAAATATGCGGTCGACCTTGTTAAACAGATTAACGGCATGAACAAGGGTATGTACTTGGATTCAAATATCGAGAAAGGGTCTCCCACTGATTTTTGCATCGGTGTGGCAGGTTATCCTGAAAAACATTTTGAGGCCCCTAACTTCAGCATGGATATCCAGTACTTAAAACAAAAAATTGATGCCGGTGCCAGTTATATTGTGACGCAGATGTTTTATGACAATGCCAATTTTTTCAGATTCAGAGACGCCTGTCATAAGGCGGGTATCAACGTACCTATAGTTCCCGGCCTGAAACCCATCACAAGGAAGTATCAACTGACATCAATACCACGTAAGTTCTTTATCAATTTTCCGGAAGATCTGGTCACAGAAGTGACAAAGGCTGAGGATAAAAATGTGATAAAAATAGGCATTGAATGGTGCATCAGCCAGTGCAGAGAACTTAAAAAAGAGGGTGTACCTTGTCTCCATTTTTACACCATGGGCGACTCAGAAACGATTTATAAGATTGTGGAAAAAATCTGATGCAGCTTAGCTCCAGATGTGCTTTGCTTCCAGGTGAATGTCCTGGCCATAAAAGTTTTTAGCGGTTTCCTCAAAGGAGGATGTAAAGTCCGAAACAAAAAACCTGTCTTCTGATATCCTGGCTGGACAGAGTAGTTTCTCCTCGCTGAGTATTCTTTTTACTTCGTCGCGGACTACATCCGTCGAGTCAAGTATAGCCACCCTGCCACCATAATAATCGTCTATTTCTTTGCGTATAAGCGGATAATGTGTACAGGCAAGCAACAGGGCGTCTATGCCATGGAGTTCGTCGTGGGCGAGGTAGGTTTCTATTATGCTTTTGCTAATGGTTCCATTGTAAAAACCTTCTTCAATCATGGGCGCCAGGAGCGGTGTAGCTAGCTGATTGACCTTGATTTTTTGATTACCGGCCTTGATCTTGTTTCGGTATATTGACGAATTAATCGTAGCCTTAGTGGCAATGACCCCTACATTTTGATACCCCTGTGAGATAACTGCATTAACCAGAGGATCTACAACATTTACAAAAAGAGCTTTTCCTTCAAAAAAGTCAAGCAACATGTCATAGGCCGCTGATGATGCTGAGTTGCACGCGATGACGATCATCTTACAGTTTTGTTCCAAGAGAAACTTGCTGATTCGCAGACTGTAATAACGTATGGCATCAGCGGATTTGTCGCCGTAGGGCAAATGGGCAGTATCGCCAAAGTATATCAGACGTTCTTCCGGTAAAAAACGGTGAATGGCATTGGCAACCGTCAGGCCTCCAATGCCACTGTCAAAAATTCCTATAGGGTGCTCCGGTTTAAAATTCATGCCGGAAAGATTATTTACATTATTGAGCTATGCCGAGTTTGGTCTTCACCAGCTTGGTGGCATCGGCAGACGGATCGGTATATAGCAAAAGTCCTCCAGCCACGTCAAAGATATAAAGAAAACCGTTTTCCTTTGCTACGTCTTTTATAGCCTGGTTTACCTTGTCCTGAATAGGCTTAAGAAGTTCTTCACTTTTTTCATAAATCTTTTGCTGGCTTGATTGTTCAAATTCGCCAATCTTGGCTTCTTCTTCCTTGAGTAAAGCTGCCTGCTTGTCTGCTTCGATCGGGGCCAGTTCGCCGCTTGCCTGTTTTTTCTGAAAATCCTGGTATTTCATTTGTAGGCTTTTGACCATTTCTTCTCCTTTTTTCTGAAACATAGCCTTCATTACGTCTATATCAGAATTTGCCTGCTTGACCTCAGGGAGTGACGCTATGATTTCCTGAGAGTTGATATACCCCATTTTCTGGGCAGAAACTCCGGTCATCATTACAATGGAAAAAATAAAAACTGAGAATAATCTGTTCATTATTAAAAAGTTGAATTTTAGTACTTAATAAATTTTATTTGATTCCGAGCCTTTTCTTAAGGTCGGTCGTTTTGTCGTATTCAGCATTGGTAAACAAAAGACCTGTGGCGCCACCTTTGTCAAAAATGATGTCAAAGCCTTTTTCGGCTGCATAACTCTCTATGGCTGCAAACACCTTGTCCTGAATAGGAGCTACCATTTCCTGTCTTTTTTGGAAAAGAGCACCTTCCGGGCCAAACTTGGCTTTTTGCATTTCTCTTACGGAGGCTTCCTTTTTTATAATTTCATCCTCACGCAGAGTCTTATCCTCGGCACTCAGCAGTACCTGCTCTGCCTGGAATTTGTTATACATACTTTTAATCTTGTCAAACTCCAGGGAGATTTCCTGTCTCCACTGGGCTGCTGTTTTGTCTAACTGGTCTTGTGCGTCCTTGTATTCGGGCAGTGACGAAAGAACTTCATTTATATCTACAACTGCTATTTTCTGTGCGTTTCCGGTCAAAAAGCCCAGTATTGCAAACAAGCCGATAAGGAACAGGTTTCTGATTTTCATTTTTTAGAATTTTTAATTTTTTAAAAATTTGACAAAAATACAATATTCAACTATAACTACCCTTAAAACTCCCACTAAAACCTAAAAGTTACAAATACTACGATAGTTAAGATATCATAAAAAACTTCAATTAATTGATTATCAATACAATAAAGGTGTTGTGCATGGCCTTCTGATACTTTGTTTAACTATTGTTTAACGTCGTTACGGGCCTTTTTAGTCTGTATACTTTCCTATTGTTAAAAAAATGGAATCTGCCGTTGAAATGTTATATGCAATCTGTAGTTGTGCGAAAATTGGGTTAGTTTTGCACTTTTGATGGTCATCTAACTCATTCCGGATGGAACAGCTAATAGGCGGCAGAAACCTTGACGCCGTTACTATTTACAAAACAGTTTCAACAGGCCTTAAGATTACCCTTGATAAAGAACAACTTGCCAGGGTAAACAAAAACAGGGAGTATCTGGAAAAAAAGATCAATCTCGATTCTGGCACTCCTGTGTACGGGATTAACACCGGGTTTGGATCGTTGTGCAATGTCAGCATTCCGGAAGGGGATCTGGACAAGTTGCAGGAAAATCTTATACTTTCGCATGCATGCGGCATGGGAGAAATATTGCCTGAAAAAACCTGTAAAACCATCCTGCTGCTAAAGATAGTCAATCTTATACATGGTTACTCCGGAGTTAGACCGGCACTTATTGAAAAACTGGCCGAATTTTACAATAAAGGGGTTATTCCCGTCATCTATGAACAAGGATCACTGGGTGCTTCCGGAGACCTGGTGCCGCTGGCTCATCTGAGTCTGCCACTGCTTGGCAAAGGCATGGTCTACCATCACGGCAAGGTGGAAGACGCCGCCACAGTGATGCATACGGTGGGTATTGAACCACTGCGACTCAAGTTTAAGGAAGGCCTGGCCTTGATTAATGGCACTCAGTTTTCTCTGGCCATTTCAACAGAGGTAGTTACTGAGGCCAGGGCTATCCTGCATCTGGCCAACAAAATCGCTGCTTTGTCTATGGATTCCTATCTGTGTGACACAGCCCCTTTTGATCCGCTGATTCACGATATAAGGCCACATAGGGGCCAAAAATGGGCGGCGGCTGAGATTATGGGTTTT
>JAKQGD010000313.1 GCA_029573365.1 Bacteroidota bacterium
GCACCCGTCAAAGGAAAATTGCAGCAAAATGTGATTTTCCTTTGATATTTTTTTGCTTATCCATAATTCAAAAAAATATCAAAGGAAAATCACATTTTGCTGCAATTTTCCTTTGACGGGTGCTTTGTCAGTGTGTGCCTATATTCTGGGCTTCTGCCAGAATTCTTTTTGCCACATTGATGATATTGTCATCGTCGAGATGAACAATACCGCCATCCGGTCCGGGCTCGATATGACATCCCACTACCTCACCGTTTTGGTATTTTTTAGCACCAAAATAATTCCGAACAGTCTGTTCTTCTATGTTTAATTCTGATGCGATTCTGCTAACACTACCGGTAGGTAAAGCATGCTTAATCCTCCTCAGTTCATCAAATGTGATATTCATAACTGCGTGATTTAATTGTTAAGAAATATAACTTACAATGCGAAAGTAATAAAAAAGGTTTATATCACGCAAGCAAATTTTAACAATTTATTTACAAAGCTTGTGAGAAAAGTCATGCATGGCTGCTGAATGGTTTCAGGCTTAAAAGACGTTGTGACTTTTACAGCTTTTTAAACTGTGCCAGGCATCGGGCCAGCCTTCTTACAGCCTCTCTGAGGTCATCGTCTGAGGCAGCGTATGACAGCCTGACACACTGGTCATTGCCAAATGCCGAACCCGATACCAGCCCGACATGGGCTTCAGTAAGCATGGCCTCTGCAAAATCATCGGCATTTTGGATAGTCAGCTTGCCATTGCCGGTACCATAATATTCGCTGACGTCAGGAAAAAGATAAAAGGCCCCCTGTGGTCTGTTTATTTTAAGGCCGGGAATATCAGACATCAGGGATATGAGGAGATCTCTACGCCGGTGAAAAGCCTCACGCATAGCCAGGGCTTCTGACCTGTCAGCCTGTAGGGCTATGGCAGCTGCCTCCTGCGAAAAAGAGGCCGCACCAGATGTTATCTGGCCCTGCACCTTGTTGCATGCATCGGCAAGCCATTTGGGTCCGGCCATATACCCCAGTCTCCAGCCAGTCATAGAAAAACCCTTTGAAAATCCATTGACTGTAGCAGTAAGACCTGCCATACCGTCAAAGGTGCCTATGCTGACATGGTTGCCCGTAAAGTTTATGTACTCATAGATTTCATCTGAAACGACCAGGATGTTCCCGTTTTCAGTGATAACTTTTGCTATGTCTTCAAGTTCCTTGTGTGTAAAAACCGACCCTGTGGGATTACATGGAGAGGAAAATATCAGCAACTTAGTTTTAGGTGTAATCGCTGCCTTTATTTGTGCAGCAGTGGGTTTAAAATCTTCGTCAATTCCGGCACTGACTACTACCGGTATACCTCCGGCAAATTTAACGATTTCAAAATAGGAAACCCAGTACGGGGCAAGAATGATGGCCTCGTCGCCTTCATTGAGTGTGGCCATACAGATATTGGCTATACTTTGTTTAGCACCGTTTGACACGACAATCTGCGAAGGCTCAAAAAGCAGGTTATTTTCTAATCTGAATTTTTCGCAGATGGCATTTCTGAGTGCAAGGGTTCCCGGTACAGGCGTATATTTGGTATTACCTTTTTTAAGGGCTGTATAAGCGGCTTCCTTGATAAAATCAGGTGTGTCAAAATCCGGCTCGCCCAGACTCAGCGAAATAACATGTACACCTTTGGACGCCAGGTCCCTGGATTTTTGTGCCATACGAATGGTAGCTGACTCTTCCATGGACTTCACCTTGGCAGCGAGCATCTTTGTTGGGTCTAAACTCATGATAGATGGATATTGAACAGAATATGTGATTGAAGAAACAAAGGTATTTAAAAATCCGGGCAGTAACACCTGTTTGGTATTATACATTTAAAATTTCTATGCACCAAAATCTAAAACCTGATACAGTGATTAAAGTCAGTATTTTACCATTTTTCTGAATGTCACTCTTTTTTGTTCCCTTATTATCGTAATGTAAATGCCCGGAATTAGGTCGTGGATATCTATTAATGCATAGTTTTCGGAAATAGCGGCTTTTTGTTTCACGATTTTTCCTTGCATATTTAAAATTTCACAATCCCACATAATACTCTCTTCAGAGTTTCTGATAATTTCTATTTTTTCATTGGCAGGATTTGGAATTATTATAATGGAAGTATTTGAAGGAGTGTCGTAAGTGTGCGATGAAACTGTGGTTTCGGGAGGGTTGTTGAAAAAATTCCAGAATAATTTTG
>JAKQGD010000319.1 GCA_029573365.1 Bacteroidota bacterium
CTTTGCTGCCTCTGCAAGTGGAGAAGAGACAGAAGAAGTACTCGAAAACGACGTGGTGAGGATAGCCTTCAGCTCACATGGAGGAAAAATAAAGGAAGTACTTCTTAAAAAACACTACAAGACAGTCAGGGACAGCAACGGAAAAGATAGCAAAGTCCTGGTAAAAATGCAGGATAGCCCCCAAAATCGGTTCGAATATATTTTTCCGGTTAAAGGATCAGCCATCGGCAAAGTGAGTACTTCAGATCTGTATTTTACACCATCCAGACAGAGCAATACGGTCACATTCAGGGCCGTAACGGCCGATGGCGGATATTTCGAACAGAAATACACCCTGACTCCTGACAATTACAGCCTGGATTACTCCATAACTACCAAAAATTTGGGCAGTGTAATGGAACCAGGTAAAAAATCTCTGGATTTCTATTGGGAAAACCATCTCGACAAATATGAAATAGCTGCCGGTTACGAACAAAATCAGTCTACGGTATACTTTAAAGAAAAAGAACAAAGAAGAGACTACTGCAGCTGCACCTCCGATGACACAAAACAATTAGATAGTAAAGACATAGAATGGGTAGCCCATTCAAACCAGTTTTTTACATCGGCATTGATGGCAGGTAATCAGACATTTGAAAATGGGGTCATGACTACCAGAAAAACGGATATCGAAAAATCTGATTATGTCAAGGTCGTCACCACCACCATGCAGGTGCCTGTCACTGACCTAAACAATGGCAGCCATGACATGAAGATGTATATCGGGCCAAACGAATTTAACCGGTTGAGAGCTTTTAACAACGACCTTGAAGAGGTCATACCCTTTGGGTCAAGTATTTTTGGCACCATCAACCGCTGGTTTATAAGGCCGTTTTTTGATTTTCTGTCTCAGTACATTTCAAGCAAAGGTATTGTCATCATCCTGCTGATTTTTCTGATCAAGATGCTGCTCTACCCTCTTATGTACAAGATGCTCTACAGCCAGGCCAAGATGGGAGCCCTCAAACCGGAGCTGGCTCAACTGAAGGAAAAATACAAGGACGACCTCCAGAAGCAGCAGATGGAGACCATGAAAATATACAGAGAATATGGCGTGAGTCCCTTTGGAGGCTGCTTGCCCATGGTACTGCAGATGCCTATATGGTATGCTTTGTTCAGGTTTTTTCCAGCATCCATTACCTTCAGGCAGGAGCCTTTTCTATGGGCATCGGATCTTTCGTCCTATGATGTGTTTTTTAACCACGGCATCGACATACCATTCATGGGCACACACATCAGCCTCTTTACCCTGCTGTGGGCCATATCTACCATCATATACACGTATTACAATATGCAAAACGTGGATATGTCTGCCAATCCAGCTATGAAATATATGCAGTATATAATGCCACTCATGTTCCTGGGCTTTTTTAACAGTTATGCTTCGGGACTTACCTGTTACATGTTCTTTTCAAACCTGATCAACATCCTGCAGACGTTAGTAACCAAGAAGTACGTTTTTGACGAAAGCAAGATCAGAGAGCAGCTACTCAAGGAAAAGGACAAGCCCAAAAAGAAAAGCGGCTTTACTGCCAGACTGGAGGAAGCGATGAAACAACAACAGGCCCTGCAGGAGCAGAGGTCCAAAAAGAAAAAATAAGCCTGTAACCATGAAATTGGCAGGCGTCATCGGTGCCGGCAGTTTTGGCATCACACTGGTAAAAATCCTGTCAAGGAACACCGATGTGATGGTCTATTCCAGAAACCCTGAGGTGGTCGAATCCATTAACAACGGGCATCATCCACATTTGGGTGTCGCTCTGAGGCCCAATGTCCGTGCCACCTCTGACCCTGCAGAAATTTGTGCAGCAACCAATCTGCTTTTTGCAGTAGTGCCTTCGTCTAATTTCAGGCAAATGATGAAAGATTTCTGTCCTTTTCTTAAGCCTTCGCACATCATGATCCAGGGTACCAAGGGCCTGGATGTCAGCCGCATAAGGGAAGAGGACTGGCAAAATCTGACCTTCAACAAAAATGATGTATGTACCATGACCGAGGTGATAAGGCAGGAAAGCAATGTCATCCGTGTAGGTTGCCTATCAGGTCCCAATCTGTCAGGCGAAATTCTGGCAGGCCAGCCTGCGGCCACCGTTATAGCATCGGAATTTGACGAAGTCATCAAACTGGGCCAGCAGGTACTCAGCAGCAAAAAGTTTTTTGCTTTTGGTTCTCACGACCTGCATGCCGCAGAAATTGCCGGGGCATTTAAAAACATCATCGCAGTAGCCTCAGGCATCCTGGCAGGCATGGGCATGGGTAAAAACATGCAATCCTTGCTGATTACGAGGGGACTGCGGGAGATGATATACTTTGGCACAGCTATGGGTACCAGCGGAGCAGCTTACCTTGGTGTGGCCGGCATCGGCGACCTTATAGCTACTGCCACCAGCGAGCATTCCAGAAACTATACTTTTGGCAAGAGGTTCGCTTCCGGTGAGGATTACGACCACATCATGGCTACCACCAGCGAGGTGGTAGAGGGGGTAAGAACCCTCAAAATCATCAATCAGCTGGCCAAAAACGACCACTTGGATCTGCCCATAGTGACCGTGCTACACAAGGTCATTTTCGAAGGGTTTAATATGCAGAGAGGCCTGGAGTTTCTGATGACTGATACCTATGCCGTAGATGTAGACTTCCTCGGAGGCCAATAAAAATAAAATTTAATGAGCAAGACGATATTTATCACAGGCGTATCTTCCGGAATCGGCTTTGATGCCGCCGTCACTCTCGTCCGCCAGGGATACAAGGTCATAGGTACGGTGCGAAAAACCGGGGACGCTGACCGCATAAAATCCCTTTTGGGCGACAACTTCGTACCCCTGGTTTTTGACGTCACAGACAGGGAGGCATGCCAACGGCAGATCAGTTCAGTTTTTCATTTACTGGAGGCTGATGGTCTTTTTGCTTTGATCAACAATGCAGGTATGACCATTGCAGGCCCCCTGGAAATCCTTCCAGACGACGAGTTTGAGTCAGTCATGGATGTCAATGTATTCGCCGTAAGGCGGATCACAAACCTCCTGCTGCCATACCTCGGTACAAACAGCCGTTACCAGCCGGGTAAACTCATAAACATAAGTTCTGTATCGGGACTGTTCAATTCGCCGTTTAACGGCAGCTACTGCATCTCAAAACATGCCCTGGAAAGCATGACCGATATATACCGCAGAGAGCTCTCTATGTTTGGCATTTCAGTCACAGCCATAGAACCTGGTCCCATAAAATCAGAAATATGGGCAAAAAACAAAGGAACCCTGGCCAGATTTGCTGACTCTGCTTATGGACAGATTCTGTCTAAAGCCGACAAGATGATAGAAAATGCAGAAAAAAGTGCCTTTGCAACACGGGTTATAAGCGACCTCATAATCAACATACTCCAAAACCCGAATCCTGATACCAGGTATCTTGTACACCGCAAAAAATGGATGTTCCGCCTACTTTCCCATTGGCTGCCCGACAGAATGGCTGACAGGCTGGTGCAAAAAGCAATGTCACAGGGCGACAATTACCGTCCGGTATGATGGGTCAGATGTTTTGATTTTTTACCCATTTTAAGTATCTTTGGGGCTCATTATTTTATCACCGCTTCCTGCAAAAGCGTAAATTAAAGATAATCATGAAACCCTTGCACAACCGGATAAACCGGCAAGTCCTGGAACAAAAGGCAATCAATGACCCTACCCCACGGACCACACTTTCTTTTTACAAGTATTACCATCTGGGCAATCCACAGCTTTTCAGAGACCATTTGTACCAGTTGTTATCAGAAACCGGCACTCTGGGCAGGATTTATGTTTCGTATGAGGGAATCAATGCCCAGGTCTCTGTGCCGACAGACAGGTTGGAGGAGTTTAAACAAGTCCTTTCGACAATCACCTTCCTGGAGGGCATCAGGCTCAATTATGCCATAGAAGAAGCCGGGGTATCGTTTATCAAGCTGATCGTCAGGGTACGCGAAAAAATCGTTGCCGACGGGCTCAATGACAAGACCTTTGACGTTACAAACAAAGGCACCTACCTCAAAGCAGAGGAATTTAACAAGCTCACGGATGACCCGGATACCATCGTCGTGGACATGAGAAATCATTACGAAAGCGAAGTCGGATATTTCCGTGATGCCATCAGGCCTGATGTGGAGACTTTCAGGGAGGCCCTTCCATACGTGGAGCAGCTGTTGGGAGACCAAAAAGACCGGCACATAGTCATGTATTGTACCGGTGGCATCAGATGCGAAAAAGCCAGTGCATACTACCGGCACAAAGGTTTTAAAAACATATACCAGGTCGAAGGGGGCATCATAGAATATGCCCGCAGAGCCAACCAGCTGGGCATCGAAAACAAGTTTATTGGTAAAAATTTTGTGTTTGACGACAGGCTGGGCGAAAAGATATCAACAGAAGTGGTTTCCAAATGTCATCAGTGCGGAGCTCCGTGCGACACCCATGTCAATTGTGCCAATGATGCCTGTCATATACTCTTTATCCAGTGTCCTGAATGTGCCGCAAAGATGGAACACACGTGTTCTGCCAAATGCATGGAATTCAACAGGCTCCCTGAAGGAGAGCGAAGCCAGCTGAAAAAAAGCATGACTTTTAATGGCACCAAGTTTGGAAAAGGAAGGTACAAAGCACACAAAGGGGACGAAAAGCTGGCCGATGTTTAACAACAGATTTGTACGATTTACCAGGCAGATCTTCGATACCTCCGGTAGGTACGGCAGGTACACACGAAATCTGCTCTGGGGCACGGGAACCATGGCCGCTCTCCTTACGGCATTTATCCTGTACACCGGATTCAGGAATCTGCCGAGTTTCCAGGAACTCGAAAACCCAAAATACGACTTGGCATCTGTCATCTACGACGTCAAAGGGGTGCCCTTTGGGAGGTATTATATCGAAGACCGCATATCTGTGGATTATGACCGGCTTTCGCCGAATGTCCGCAATGCTCTGTTGGTCACCGAAGACGACCGTTTCTACAGCCATTCAGGCATAGACCTGATAGCCTTGTTCAGGGTGGGATTCAAGACCCTCATTCTGCGACAGGAAAGTGCCGGTGGCGGATCGACCATCACACAACAGCTGGCAAAACTGCTGTACAGGCGTCCCGATATGCGTAAAATGTCAGCTCCACGTAAGGCATTGACCCTGGTATCATCCAAGGTAAAGGAATGGTTTACTGCCGTCAAATTGGAGAAAGCCTATACCAAGGAAGAGATCATGGCCATGTACCTCAATAAGTTTGAATTTATCAACGGTGCCCACGGCATCGAAGCCGCTGCACAGATATATTTCAATAAAAACCAGGACAGCCTTAATGTGAGCGAAGCAGCGACCCTCGTGGGCATGTTAAAAAACCCGTCGCTGTACAACCCCAAAAGATTTGCCGAAAAATGCCGCGACAGGCGTAATGTAGTGCTAGGCCTCATGAAATCTGCAGGACACATAGACCAGGAGGCTCTGGACTCCCTCAGCTTAAAAGACATCGACATGTCAGGTTTTTCGAGGAAGACACAGAGTGAGGGCCCTGCCCCCTACTTCAGATCAGAGCTGACTAAGTTTCTCAAAGACATATTTACCAAACAAAACATAAAAAAATCCGATGGCTCGGAATACAACGTCTATACCGATGGACTGAAAATTTATACAACCATAGACCTCACCTACCAGAAATATGCCGAGGAAGCCGTCTGGGAGCACATGAAGTGGAACCAGGAGAGATTCTGGAAAGTATGGAAAAACAAGGACCCCTGGACTTTTGAAACCGATGATTACCAGAAAAACCTGCGGGCATCTATCTTTGAAAGCCAGTGCAAGGCGTCTGACAGATATCTTGCCCTCCGAAATAAATATATGGGTGATGTCATCAGCGAAGTCGAAAAGCAGTATCCGGGCATACCATTTTCCGACAATGTGATCAAGGCCCTGGACTCTATACGCAACAACCGCATATCATGGTACCAGGCTGTAGAACGAGAACACATAGATGTAGCCTATCAGGACCGCTATCAGCGACTGGTCAGCGGTGATCTTTGGCCGAGGGTGATGAAGGAATTCGACGGACTCCAGGAGGTATTCAGGAAGGAATTTGATACCCCTGTAAAAATGAAGATCTTTGACTACAATGAAGGAGGCGAAAAGGAGGTGGAAATGTCACCCAGGGATTCTGTCAGGTGGCACAAGATGCATTTGCAGGCAGGCATGCTCGCCGTAGAGCCTGCAACAGGCCATGTCAAAGCATGGGTAGGCGGGCTGAGTCACAAATATTTTAAATACGACCATGCCACAATGCGTAGGTCCGTAGGCTCCACGATGAAGCCCTTTGTCTACACGCAGGCCATGGCTGTAGCCAATATCGCCCCCTGTAAAGAATATGACGACATACAGTACACGATAGCTCCCGGTGATGCCGGCTTTGACCTGGTAGAAGAATGGTCTCCTGCCAATGCTACGGAGGAATTTACAGGAAATAAATACAACCTCTTCCACGGCCTGCTTTACTCTAAAAACAGCATCACCGTAAAGCTGCTCAAAGAAATGGGCACTGTAGAACCGGTACGCAACCTGCTCAGCAACCTCGGCATAGATAAAAACCTCAGACTGCCCAACGGCAAGCTGGCCGTACCGCGACTGCCCTCCATATGTCTGGGAGCTGTGGACCTCACATTGCTGGAAATGTCAGGGGCTTACTCAGCATTTGGAAACAACGGCACCTATGTCCATCCCATCTTCGTATCACGTATAGAAGACAAAAACGGCAAGGTCATTTATCAGGGCATACCTTCACGTAAGTCAGCCATAAATCCACTGTACAATGCCGTGATGGTCGAAATGCTCAAAAACAATGTTTCCGGGCTTTTTAAAATGAACATCAAATCAAAAATAGGCGGAAAGACCGGCACTACCAATGATTATGCCGACGGGTGGTTTATGGGTGTGACCCCTACTCTTATCACCGGCATATGGACAGGCGGAGATGACAAATGGATTAGGTTTTTGACCCTGGACGACGGGCAGGGATACATCATGGCCAGGCCCATCTCAGAGTTGTTTTTGCAAAAACTGGAAAAAGACGCTGCCTGCGGTTACGATTACCAGGCCGATTTCCCTACGCCGCCTGCAGGCTTCTCAGAGCTGATCGACTGTACCCAGTTCAAGACCATCAGACCTTCGGCAGAGAGATACATGCATAAAAAGGAAAAACAAAAAAAGGAGGAGTTTGACGATGAGTTTTAGACCTCACTTTCGTGCAATTTTATGTCGGAAATAAAAAATATAATCTTTGACTTTGGAGGTGTCCTGCTAGATATCGACTATATTCTCACGTATAAAAGAATGGAAGAAGTCCTTGGCCTACCCATACATACGGAAACACTGCCTGAAGCCACCAAAGAAATGCTCCGTGATTACGAAAAAGGGCTGACTACCAGTGATGCCATGATTAGTCACCTTCGCGATTTATCCTCAAACAGACCATCAACCAAAGACATAGTTACCGCCTGGAATGCCATGCTGATGGGCTGGAATCCGGAAAAATTTGCCTTGTTGGAAAAACTGAGGAAGTTATACCGCGTGTACCTACTTAGCAATACCAATGAGCTGCATCTGGAGTGGGTCCATGAAGACCTGAAAAAACATCATGGCATCGCCGACTTTGAGACAAGATTTTTTGACAAGGTTTATTACTCGCATGAAATACACCTGCGTAAGCCGGATGCAGAGATTTACAACTTTGTAACACAGGATGCCCGTCTAGAGCCCCTGGAGACGATATTTATTGACGACCTAAAACCAAACATCGAAGCTGCCCGCCTGGCCGGATGGAACACCTATCACCACAACCCAAAAGATGACATAGCCGGAGTAATGGCCTCGATACTAGGATTGAAGTTGTGATTAAAAATCCGGTAGTGGAAAAATTCTAATGCTTCATGTTTGCATGACATTTTTAATAACAGCAAAATAAAAAATATTCCTTTATAATTCCGTTTAAAACCATTAAATACTTTAGTAGTTTTGAATAATGAAAATATTATAAGCAGTACCAGGAAATTTGAAACACCAGTATCAAATCTCTACAGGTTATTTGCCGATTCTTCGTATCTCAAAGAATGGTGGGGTCCGGAAGGTTTTACAAATACAATCCATGAATTTGACTTGAGACCCCAAGGTAAGTGGAGGCTGACAATGCATGGGCCGGAAAAAGGCAATTATGAAAATTTATCGGTATTCAGCAAAGTAGTGCCAGATAATTTAGTTTCCTGGACCAGACTTACTCCACCTTTTTTCGACATGGAAGTACAGTTTGAAGATATAAAACCATCTTGGTCAAAAATCACATTTCTGATGATATTCAAAACTAAAGAAGAATGCGAAAAATTAAAGAATTTTATATTGCCTAAAAATGAAGAAAATTTTGACAAGTTGGAGAGATTATTGAATAAACAAAAACAAGACTAAATTATGCGGAATGCCACATGTGTCCAAAATAAAAAATGACATGACAAAAATGTCCCTATCTTTAGGGTGCAATCACTCATGCCATGTCAGACATAAAAGTAAGTTTATTCAGC
>JAKQGD010000325.1 GCA_029573365.1 Bacteroidota bacterium
GTAAGGAACATTGATGCAGCCAAGGGCTTTAACAGTGAAGTATTCACCAGAGAGCAATTGGGAGTTTCAGGTGTGATGTACTACACACTTACCAGCGGAGAGTTCTCTGCGACTAAAAAGATGATTGTCGTAGAGTAAGGAAATATGCAACGGAATGCCTGTTATTGCAGGCATTCCGTTTTTATCTCGGTTTTGAGTTGAGGCAAAAGGGCAGTCATCATATTTTGACCAAAGATGAGATTGAAGAGATTATCAACATACAACCTAAAAACGGTAAAGCAAAGGCTTATCAAGTCAAGCAAGTTAGGGAAATCATTATTAAATACAAATTAAATTCAAAAATAGATGGATAATATAAAGTATGAATTAATTATTTTTTGGAGCGAACCTGATGAATCATTCATAGTCGAAGTCCCTGAACTTGCAGGATGCAAAGCAGATGGTGCAACGTATGAAGAAGCAATTGCAAATGCTAAGATGGTTATTAATGATTGGATCGAAACAGCTATAAAACTTGGCAGAGAAGTTCCTAAACCAAAAGGAAAATTAATGTACGCTTAAAAAATCAAGAAGCCAAAACAAAGGCTTTTATGTACATGCTGCCCTATCAGGGCGACACGTCAAAAAGCAAAACCGTCTAGTCGAAAAACTAAACCAGAAAAGTCTACAAAACCCAAGTGTACATATGTCAATATTTGTATATTTTAATATCTCATTTTACACGGATGTAAACTCTTGGTTACCAATATTTAACCCCAGTCTCAATAACTGGCACGCAGGATTTCAGGGTTTTATTGCTTATCCTACGATTAAAATTAGAATATAACTAAATTGATTGTCTATAAAATATCCCTCGAACTTACTTTATTTTAAGACAATACCTGATACACAAAACAAAAAATTATTTTTTTGCTCTTTGGCGTAAAGCTTCAAATAGTAAAATTGCACCGCTAACAGAAACATTCATAGAATCAACGCTGCCATGCATGGGTATGATGATGTTTTCGTCAGCATTTTCGACCCACGGCTTGGTCAGGCCTTCAGCTTCTGTACCGACGACTATGGCACAGGGTTGATTAAAATTTACATGGTAATAAGGCACACTTTTGGCTGAGAGGTAAGCACAAAATATCCTGAATCCTTTGGCTTTAAGCCAGGCTATAACTTCTTCTGTGCTTGCTGTAGCAACCCTGGTGGTAAATAAAGCTCCCAGACTTGCCCTGATAATGTTTGGATTGTATATATCCGTTGTGGGATTGGCGACCACAAAAAGTCCTACTCCGGCAGCATCGGCGGTTCTGAGCATAGCACCAATATTTCCGGGTTTTTCTGGTGCTTCTGTGACAAAAATAACTGGATTTTCCGACAAAGTACCTACACTTTTCAGGGAAGTGTCTCTGATTTCAAAAACACCTATGACACCTTCAGTGCTTTCGCGGTAAGCAAGTTTTTGATATACCTGGCCGGTGACTTCTATGCATTCGGCCCCAGCCGTCAAAACATCTCCTAAAATGGCAGGATCGAAAATCTCCGGCTCAAAAAGCAGAGATTTTATCCGGTAACCACCTTTAAGTGCCATCTCAATTTCACGTCTTCCCTCTACGACAAAGAGTCCGCTCTCTTTCCTTGCCCGGGGCTTCTCGAGGAGAAGTGCTATCGACTTTATTAGCGGATTGGTGGTACTGCTGATGATTTTATTCATGGATCCTGCACTGTGACAGGCAAATGTATGGAAATGGCTAACTTTGAGCAAAAATAAAAGCATGGAATTAAGTGAAATCCTCACTCACCTCGGCGAAAACAGGCACGATTATTTTAATGCTGTGGCTCCGCCCGTCATTCAGAGCAGTAATTTTATGTTTGACAATACCGATGATTTTAGAAAAGCTATCTCAAACGAACTGGCACACCACATTTATACCAGAGGTAATAACCCTACCGTAAAAATTCTCCGCGAAAAAATAGCTGCCCTCGAGCATACAGATGATGCCCTGGTCACCGGAAGTGGTGCAGCAGCGGTGGCAGCAGCGGTGATGGCCAATGTAAGTGCCGGTGATCACGTCATCTGCGTGCAAAAACCATACAGCTGGACTTACAAGCTCATAAGCCGGTTTCTTGCCAGGTTTGGTGTTACCTATACATTTGTGGACGGACGTGATATCAGTGAAATAGAAAATGCCATATGTCCTCAAACCAGGGTATTGTACCTCGAAAGCCCCAACAGTCTTACTTTTGAACTTCAGGACCTGGAAGCCTGTGCTGTACTGGCCAAAAGGCATGGTATTGTTACCATTATTGACAACAGTCACGCCTCGCCCATCTACCAGAATCCGGCCGATCTGGGCATAGACCTGGTAGTGCACTCAGCTACAAAGTATATCAATGGCCACAGCGATGTAGTAGCCGGAGTCATTTGCGGAAGCAGTGAGATGATTCGCAGGATTTTTAACTCCGAAGTCATGACATTGGGCCTTACCATCTCGCCTCACGATGCTGCACTGATGATCAGAGGCCTTAGAACCCTCGAGCTTAGAGTGCGACAAAGCAACGAAACGGCAGTAAAAATCGCTGACTTCCTTCACGGCCACCCGGCTGTGGAAGAGATATATTTTCCTCACCATCCAAGCTTCGCTCAATATGAACTGGCTAAAAAACAAATGAGAGGGTGCGGAGGTCTACTCACGTTTAAATTGCAAGTTGACACCAAAGAAAAAGCTGAAATGTTTGTCCGCCGAATAAACCGGTTTTTAATGGCCGTATCATGGGGAGGATACGAATCACTTATGATCCCGACCCTTGTGTTTCATGATGTACCCGGATTGCCGGACTCACCGGTGCATTGGAGTATGGTCAGACTTTATATTGGTCTCGAAGACCCGGATTACCTCATAGACGACTTGCGGCAGGCCCTCGACAGCATCCTCTGAATGATGTCAGTTTCTAGGAGCAAAATCCAGTCCCAGTGAAAATATGTGTGAGACCAGCACTCCACTCACACTGCCTATATTGGCCAATGCATAATCTACTTTAAGCTTGCCCAATTTAAGGCCAAGGCCTACATTTGGCTGGATTTCAAAATTCCGCTCAGCGGTATTAGTTTGATTGATAACGGTTTGCATATTGCCAAGGCCGGCTCTCAAAAAAACACGCTGTGCATAGCCTAATTCCAGACCAAGGCTTGGATCCAGATTTATGTTCTTGCCTGATAGCACCCCAGATTTGGTACCGTTTGTTGAGACATTCAAATCAACCTCTGCCAGATATGAAAAGTTACCTTTGGTATCGAAATAGGCCCCTCCAAATATCAGCCTGGGAAGGGTCAGTTCGGTGGAGCTTACCGGGATGTCATTACCTGTTGTTTGGAAGACTTTTTTTTCGTCCTCGGTGAGGTTAAATGACCAGGAGTTGAAAGTTGTAGTGATGTCTCTTGCAGAAAGGCCAAATGCAAACTTATCGGCTTTATATCGTACGCCCAGGTCTGCTCCAAATCCCCACGCTTTGCCAAAAGACCCAATGGACCTGTGTATTACCTTGATGTTTCCTCCCACGGAAAGGTTGTCTATATTGCCTATTTCGGTAGCGTAGGAAAAGAGTCCCGCAAAATCAGAAGCCGAAAAATTGGTCACCCTGTTATAGTCCACGGTGCCGTCAGGGCCGATCAGATTTAGGGTATTGGGGATATTATCCACCCCAAGACGGATAAACGAAAAAGCCGCCACCGACTTCCTGTCAGTGCCTAGTTTCCTGGCTATGGATACATAATCATAATTGGCAATACCTCCAAACCAGTTGGCATGCATAGCATTGACCTGCATAGGATTTTCAAGGTCCACCATACCGGCGGTGTTCCAGTACGCGGCCGTACCATCATTGGCAGAAGCCACCACTGATCCAAACATCCCATGAGCCCTCGCCCCTACTCCTATATTGAGGAATTCATTGACAAATTTCTGTCCCCGGGCACCATAAGATGACGACAGTATGATTAAAAGTATAAAAGTTTGTATTCTGAAATTCATGATTGTGTGTGGTTCTGAGACGTTTTTTACCTTTAGGAATGCTGAAATAACGCTTCTTATGACAAAATATTATATCTTTCGCTTTCAATTTTTGGAAAATGCAAAATAAACCATTTCCTGGCTTTTTAACAAACATATTGCTGGTTATTGTAATACTGAATCTATTCGCCTGCAGGCGGTCTGTCAAAAATGAAGAGATTTATAACATTACAAAGGGTGTGCGAGAGGATTCGGCCATGGTCGTTACAGCCCATCCACTGGCTACGGAAATAGGACTTAAAATACTCAAAGAGGGGGGCAATGCTGTAGATGCGGCCATTGCTGTACAATTTGCCCTGGCCGTTTGTTATCCCGGAG
>JAKQGD010000326.1 GCA_029573365.1 Bacteroidota bacterium
AAACGAATAGTGTGATGCAAAGTATTGTAGGATATCTTCCATCGTCACTAAGCCTAGATAGGTCTCCTCTTTATCGATGACGGGAATGACTGTGAGTTGGAAGCGTCCCATTTTGGCTATGACCTCAAAGATATGGTCGAAGTCCATGGCAAATGGCCTTAAAAATGACAGTCTGTAAGAACCTATAGGTTCGCTGATGTTGTGGATGAGGATATCTTCTTCCGAAATGACTCCCAGCAACTGTTCGTGGTTGACTATGGGCAAATGCCTGACATGGTAGACCTGCATCTGCTGCAACACTTCCTCGCCGGTATCAGAGGTCTGCACCGGAAACAAGGTCTGCGATATGAGTTCACGGGCTATCAAAGCTTCACTTTCTTTTTGTCAGTCATCGGATCTATCCGAATTTGAGACGGCAAGATATCAAAAAAAGTATCAAACCTTACTGATTTAACACTTTTTTACGCTCTGCAGCAAACTCCTCTTCTGTGAGAATGCCGCTTTTTCGGAGCTCTGACAGCTTGGCAAGCTGGGCCAGGAGAGAATCATCAGTCTCTGTCACAGTATTTGCAGCCTGGCTTTTAGGCCTGGGTTCTGCAGATTGCACATCAAATGGATTGACTCTGAATCCTCCGTCACGGAATTTTTCCCATTCCGGCTGGATGCGGACAAAAGCCAGATCGTCGTGTCTGAGTATCCGCTCACTGTCTCCCATACCCAGGGACACTGCCTTGCTGAGATGATGGTATGCCAGAGCTTTTTTTTCAGTCAACGAGTACGCACAGGCCAGGTTAAAATGAAGAGCGACATCGCCGGGTGAGATTTCAAGTCCTTTTTTAAAGTCAGCTATGGCATCTTCCAAGTCAAAATCCTTATATTTTTTAATGCCGCTGGCGATAAACGGATTTGCTTTGTTCTGTCTTATTGGATTTCGTTTCTGCTGATTGCCGTTGTCCTGTTCGTACCTCCTCATCTGCTCGTCACGCCTCATCTCGAGAGGCCCTTTACGCATGATTACCTGCCCCCGGTTGTACATCCTGTCAAACTCCTGGTCGCTCATCTGCAATAATTTTATTCCCTGGATGACACCTGCAATGGCGGAGATGGGCATACCTATACTTGTCGACAGTATAAAAAGCATCATAAAACCTATAAACCCACCTGTCCTGCCCAGGTAAAGCTTGTGCCCCCCTACAAATCCCGTAAAAAATGCCAGCATCGCTGCTGTTGTCCTGTTTCTTGGTGACATGAGTCAGTTTGGTTTTATATCAGTAAATTTTGCATGTAAGCACTGCTATGTCATCAGCTATGTCTACATCTCCACGATATTTGTCTATCTCTCCCAGCAACCTTTGGTTAAAACCATCGGGATCCAAGGCCCTGTTTTCCTTGACAAACATCTCGAGGTACCTGTCGCCAAAATATTCGTCCGTGCCGTTTTTCAGATCTGTAAGACCATCTGTAAAGCTGACGATGGTGGCTCCCGGCTTAAGATCTATTTTTACCTCCCGGAT
>JAKQGD010000343.1 GCA_029573365.1 Bacteroidota bacterium
TAACAAACAAAGAATTGAAGAATTAGGCAGGATATGGTTTTTTTTATTATTAATTGGCATAATGCTGTTTCAGGGTGTGATTTTAAGTTTTGTGAGTTATCGAAATGGGGAAGTTATGGTTGTACGCCATAATAAGGAAACAAACGAAATATACTATAAGGAGAACTGGATAGCAGCCAGATACGGAAGAAAGGCGTATACCGAAATTAAGGATTCGGACAGCATAAAAGTGGAAGTGATTCCATTTATTTTCGGCATGGAGTATTTTAGAAATTTCAGTGCAATAAAATAGTCACCCTCCATCCGGTGGGAGGTGGGGTTGGTAGAGGGTATGTGACTTATGGAGTCCGCTGGCCCGCATGACGGCGTCGGCACCGAAGCGGCGGCGTATTCTGTCCATCTGCTGCATGAGGTGGATGTGTTCTACGGTATCGTCGAATAGATTGATCTGGTAGCTGCCCTGGACGAGGCCGCTGTATTTTACGCCTATGAGGCGGATGAGCTGGCGACGTTCGTAGAGTTTGTCGAAAAGGTCGAGGACGTGCTGGCCGAGGAGTCGATCATTGGCGGTGTAGGCGATGTTTTTTTGCCGGGTGTAGGTGTTGAAGTCGGCGTACCGTATTTTGACGGTGACGGTGGAGGTGAGTTTGCCGGCTGCCCGCAGTTCGAATGACAGTTTGTCGGCCATATCTAGCAGGAGGTGGCGGATCATGACCACGTCGAGGGTGTCTTCTGTAAAGGTGCGTTCCTTAGACATGGATTTTTGCTCGTGGTAGGGTACGATGGGTGTGGGGTCGATGGCGTTGGCCCGCTCCCAGAGGGTGCGTCCGGGCTTGCCGAATTCCCGCTCGAGGAGTCTGATGGGTATTTTGCTGAGGGTGTCTATGGTCCGCACCCCCATGAAGTTGAGTTTTTTATGTGTCTGGTCGCCTACACCCGGGATCTTGCCCACGGGCAGTGGAGCGATAAATAGTTTTTCGGTGCCGCAAGGTATGTCTTTGGTGCCGTTTGGTTTGGCTTCGCCGGTGCCGATCTTGGATACTGTTTTGTTGACCGACAAGCCAAAGGATATGGGAAGCCCCGACTCGCTGATGATTTTGTGCCGCAGCTCCGATGACCATTTGAAACAGCCGAAATGTCGGTCCATGCCTGACAGGTCGAGGTAAAACTCATCGATGGATGCCTTTTCGTATACAGGAGCTTCCCCGGCTATGATGTCGGTGACTATGCCCGAATATCTGGAATAGCTGTCCATGTCTCCACGCAGCACCGTGGCCTGAGGACAGAGACGGAGGGCCATCTTCATAGGCATGGCTGAGTGCACCCCAAACCGACGGGCTTCGTAGCTGCACGAAGCCACCACTCCGCGGTTGCTGGTGCCGCCGATAAGCAGAGGCTTGCCAAGCAGGCTGCTGTTTTTGAGACACTCTACCGACACGAAAAACGAGTCGAGGTCAAGATGAAGGATGGCACGGTCGTACATGGGTCTTTGGTTGTTGGTCTCTATTGGCTTCTGGCTTCTGGCCACTGGCTGATTATCTAATGATCTAATGATCTAATTATCTGATTATCTAATGATTTGCTGGTCTTTGGTCTCTTGTGTGCTTCTGGCTTCTGGCCACTAGCCACTGGCTGATTATCTAATGATCTAATTATCTGATTATCTAATTATCTAATGGTTTGCTAGTCTTTGGTCTTTTGGATGCTATTGGCTTCTGGCTTCTGGCTTCTGGCCACTGGCTGATTATCTAATGATCTAATTATCTGATTATCTGATTATCTAATTATCTAATGATTTGCTGGTCTTTGGTCCCGATGGCTATCGGGATTGGTCTTTTGGTCTTTGGTTTGGCGTGTTGGCATATCATGTAAATTGGTTGCTTTGCGTATAAAATGTCGTATAAAACGACTGAATAATGACGCAATATACGACATTATTTTCATATTTTTAAACCTAAGGAAAAAAAACAATAAATTTTTATTGCCCCCGGGCAGTTATTTGTAGACAATAACGTCAAACAAATGACGCAAATACCGACAATTATAAAAATTTAGCTTATATTTGCGGTCAAACAGCCCTTAACCATATGGCAGATTTGCTAAAGTATATCTACAACGAGTCATTTTTCAGTACCTATTCCAGGGCACTGGAGGAGGTATTGCCGGATTTTGACCGGAGAGGTTTTTTGTCTGCTTTTTCTACTCCGCACTGGGCGGCCCTGGAGCTGAAGCAGCGTATGGCGTACCTGACTCACATTACACAGAAGTGGCTGCCCCGGGATTTTGGAGATAAGGTAGCTGTCATAATCAGGTTGATCAGGGTGTTGCGGGAAAATGGTGTGAGGGATCAGAATCTGGAGTATATTTTTCTGGCCGATATCATCGTTGAGTCGGGGATAGAAGATTTGGAAACATCTGTGGCTGCCATAGAGCAGGTGACGACTTTTACCAGTTTTGAATTTGCCGGACGGCCGTTTATCCTGAAGTATCAGGCTGTCATGATGGATCAGATGCTGGTCTGGGCGGGGCACAAAGATGCCAATGTACGGAGGTTTGCCAGTGAGGGATGCAGGCCCAGGCTTCCGTGGGGCTTGCAGCTCAAGATGTTTGTGAGGGATCCATCGCCTATCATCCCTGTGCTCGAAAGACTGAAAGCCGACTCCTCGGATTATGTACTCAAGAGTGTAGCCAACAATCTAAATGACATTTCGAAGGACCATCCGGGGCTGGTGCGTGATATCATCAGGAAGTGGAAGGGCACGGAGCCGAGGACCGACAAGATGCTCAGGCAGGCAGCCCGGACATTGCTCAAGACCGGGGATGCAGAGACCCTTTTGCTTTTTGGCCATAACCGGGATGCCAGGTATGTGGTGAAGGATTTTGTTTCTGAACGGAAGGCCATCAGCCTTGGCGAAAGCCTTACTTTTGGATTTACACTGGTCAATACCGGTGCAGAGGCAACGGATTATCGGGTAGAATATAATGTGTGGTTTGTCAAGTCGGGTGGGCAGCTTTCCAGGAAGATATTTAAGATAGCGGAGAAAAGACTCGGGCCGGGCGAGGAGGTCAGATGGTCTAAAAGCCACCGTTTTGCTGATCTGACGACACGCAGGCATTTTGCCGGAAAGCATAGAATTTCCATTGTCATCAACGGCAGAGAAGGCGAGTTTTTAGAGTTTGACTTGCTTGTCCCTGAGCTTTTAACCCAAATTTCCTCTTATTAACAACAGGACTTACACATCATGATAGGACAAAACATCAAGTATCTACGGAATAAGCATAAATACTCACAACAGGAACTGGCTGACAAGCTTTCTGTGCCGCGGTCGTCGCTCAGCGATTATGAGAGAGGACATACGCAGGTAAGCATTGAGAGTTTGCTGAAGCTTTCAGACATATTCGGGGTAACCGTGGACGACCTGCTCAAATCCAATCTAAGTCATCGAGACCTGGAAATCATCCGCAACAAGGACCTCAGAGTGCTCGCCATATCTGTCGATGCCGACAATAACAGTAACATCGAACTGGTAGAAACCAAGGCCGAAGCCGGATACCTGGAGTCATTTGCCGATCCGGAGTATATCAGAGACCTGCCTAAGATTTCCTTTCCCAATATCCCGCAGGGGACGTACAGGGGCTTTGAGATACATGGCGATTCCATGTTGCCGATGGAGCCGGGCAGCATTGTCATATGCTCATATGTGGAAAACCTGCGAGATATACGCAATGACAAGACTTACGTGGTCATCAGCAAAACTGAAGGTGTGGTGTACAAACGTATACGGAAAGATGCCGGCCACAACAAACTAATCCTTATGTCGGACAACGATGCGTACCTGCCTTATACCATAGGTTATGAGGAGATTGACGAATTGTGGCAATATTACTGCCATCTGAGTTTTTCGGACAATAAGCTGACCTTTAATTATATGCTTGAAGAAAAGATTCAGGATATGCAACGAAAGCTGACCGAGGTTCATAAGGCGGTGGTAAGGTAAAATGAATGCCCACGATGGAAGCCGGAATATCGATCGGAAGTTCCGGCTTCCGTGATGTCCCAATGTACAAATTAACTGTTTATCACAATCATAAAATAGGTTATGGCTACCGGTACATTGACCAGCATAATGAGGATGGTGGTCAGTGAAGCCGACCTGTGCGGGGGGTAAAATACGGCTGTGGCCAAAAGGACAATTGCCATAATGGTATTTCCACTTACTGCGAGCACCAAATAATAAAAACCAAGTATAACAATATCTGATATCGGGTGTGTCAAAAACAGGCCAAGTATCAGGCTTCCAGCAGCAAAAGATAAAGCTGCCATCCATTTTCCTGCCAGTGGCAAATATTGGAGCAAATACTCTGGCGAATCTGATTTATAACTGCTCATGAAATTAAGGGGTAGCCGATTCGAGCCACTTGATTTTCCTGGTGACAAACATGGTGATGCCGACAATGACAAAAAGACCTATGGAACCCACAAGAAGAGCCATATTTTCAAGTCGTATAAGCTGGAAAATGTAGCCGAACAGGCATACCAGAAGAAGCAGAAGCAAAAGGCTGCTTTTACGGTTGTTGAACATGCCCAGACTGTACAGGAAGATTTGGGTGGTGGTAGCTGCAGCGGCAATAAAGTATGCTTTGTCAAAACCCAGAAATTCGGAAACTGACAGCAAAAGAGTAAAAAATACAGCCAGGGCTATGCCGATCAGCAGATACTGGAATATGTGGATTTTAATCTTCAGCACCGTTTCTGTCAGCAGGACAACCAGAAATGTCAGGCCTATAAAAAGGATCATGTATTTGCCTGTGCGTTCCGCCTTGGTATAGTGGTCGACCATGTGTTTAATTATCACCCCAAAGGCAGCGTCAGGAATGTTTATTGTTGACTGATCATCCAGAAAATCAGGGACCGATCTGTTGTACTCCAGTACTTTCCAGCGGGCAGTAAAACCTGCCGGACTGACTTTATTGTCAGGAAGAAAGCTGCCTTTAAAGACGGGGTCAGGGTAGGGTGATGCCAGCGTTACATTGGTCGTCCTGGCGAGCGGGG
>JAKQGD010000360.1 GCA_029573365.1 Bacteroidota bacterium
GGCAATCGCCTTTTTGAGCCTAGCGTTTTTTGTTTACTTTTTTGGGCAATGCAAAAAAGTAAAAGCCAGTCGCGGCTCGAGCGACATAGCAAACATTTGTACTTTTATAACAGGATCTCTTTATAGTTAAAAGAGTTGCTTTTCTGACGACAGATTTAATTATTTATTTTGTCACAATTTTTGCTTTTTTTTGCAAAAATTTCGCCAAAATATTTTACCCTTTTTTGATTCCACGAATTAAAATCCGTGGCTATCGACATTGCACGCATAGGTGGGTTCCTTAAAAATCAAAGGCCTGCATTCTTTAGAAGAAGCAGGCCCCTGGTTATATAAATTAACCCTGAAATTTCCTGATCAGTACCTGTAATACTCCGGCTTGTAGGGTCCCTGCACCGTGACACCGATATAGTCGGCCTGGTCTTGGGTCAGCTCCTCGAGTTCTACGCCGATTTTGGCTAGGTGCAGGCGTGCTACTTTTTCGTCGAGTTGCTTGGGCAATGTGTACACCTTGTTTTCGTATTTGTCAGCGTGGTGCCACAGTTCGAGCTGTGCCAACACCTGATTGGTAAAGCTGTTTGACATCACAAACGAAGGGTGGCCCGTAGCACAACCCAGGTTTACAAGTCTGCCTTCGGCGAGAACGATGATTTCCCTGCCATCGACATTAAAGATATCTACCTGTGGCTTGATCTGTACCTTGGTCTGTCCGTAATTTTTATTGAGCCATGCCATGTCTATTTCGTTGTCAAAATGGCCTATATTACATACGATGGTCTTGTCGTTCATCTTTTTAAAATGTTCGGCTCTGACGATGTTTTTATTGCCTGTTGCAGTGACTACGATGGAGGCTTCTGCCAGGGCATTGTCCAGCTTTTTGACAGCAAATCCATCCATGGCGGCCTGCAGTGCACATATAGGATCTATCTCGGTCACTATGACGCGGCATCCTGCTCCCCTCAGTGACGCTGCGGAGCCTTTGCCTACATCGCCATACCCGGCTACGATGGCTACCTTACCGGCCATCATGATGTCTGTGGCACGTCTGACGGCATCTACCAGCGATTCTTTGCATCCGTATTTGTTGTCAAACTTGGACTTGGTGACGGAGTCATTGACATTGATGGCAGGCATCACTAAAGTGCCGTTTTTCTCCCTTTCGTACAGTCTGTGTACTCCGGTGGTGGTTTCTTCTGAGAGGCCTTTGATACCTCCGACAAGCTCAGGATACCTGTCAAAAACCATATTGGTCAGGTCGCCGCCGTCATCGAGGATCATATTGAGGGCCTTGCCTCCTTCAAAGGCAAAGAGCGTCTGTTCGATGCACCAGTCAAATTCCTCTTCATTCATGCCTTTCCATGCAAAAACCGGGATGTTTTCGGCCGCAATGGCTGCCGCTGCATGGTCCTGGGTGGAGAAGATATTGCAGCTGGACCAGCTTACCTCCGCACCGAGGTCCCTGAGGGTCTCTATGAGCACAGCGGTCTGTATCGTCATGTGAAGGCATCCTGCTATTCTGGCACCCTTCAGGGGTTTGGTAGCTCCAAACTCTTCCCTGAGGGCCATGAGGCCCGGCATTTCGGCTTCAGCCAGTGAAATCTCCTTGCGGCCCCATTCTGCAAGGCTGATGTCTTTTACCTTGTAAGGAAGCTTCATCTCTGTATTGATCATAATAATCTTGTGGTTAAATTGTGTTAAAAAAATGAGGGTGCAAAGGTAGGCATTTTGATATTATGCCGGAAGTGGTTTTCAAATTATTAACGTATTCATTCATAACCTGTTACAGTAGGTCCACGAAAGAAATAAGCACAGGCTGACTGCTTGCGGTATTCTTGTGTTATTTTTGTGGCCGGTTTACTAATAATCTGTATAAGCTATGATGGATGAATTGATAAGCAGGTTTCCTGCCCAGCTCAGGGAAGCTCTGGACATAGGAGAGTCAGCGGTGGTGAGGCCGCATACACACACTATAAACAAGGTGGTCATGTGCGGCATGGGCGGATCGGGCATAGGCGGGGCTTATGTGGCCGACCTTGTTGCGGGTGATTGTCTGTGTCCCTATATTGTAAACAGTTCCTACACACTGCCTGCCTATGTAGACAAACATACGCTGGTGATTGTATCGTCATATTCCGGCAATACCGAGGAGACGCTTTCAGCTCTGGGTGATGCCCTGAAAAGAGGTGCCAAGGTGGTTTGTATAGCCTCAGGTGGCAAAATCCTCAGCCTGGCACGGGACCATGGCCTGGACTTCATCACCCTGCCCGGCGGATGGCCTTCACCGCGTGCATGTCTTGGATATTCGATGGTACAGCAACTCTATGTGCTGAGGCACCTGGGATTGACAGGTAGCGGCATGACTGCCAATGTCAGAGTAGCTGCCGACCTGCTGTCTTTTGAGGAGGAGGACATCAAGCGTAAAGCCGCACAGATAGCCGCCCTCCTGCACCAAAAGACCCCAGTCATATATACTACTGACAGGTCAGAATCTGTAGCAATACGGTGGAGGCAGCAGATCAACGAAAACTCAAAGCAGCTGTGCTGGCACCATGTCATCCCCGAGATGAATCACAATGAGCTTGTAGGGTGGAAAAACATACAGGAGAACATAGCTGTAATCCTCCTGAGGATGAAGGACGACTTTAAAAGGAATCAGGTGCGTACCGACCTCACAAAACAAATTGTAGGCAGACTGACGCCCACCGTCATCGAAATTTTTGCCAAAGGACAATCCATGGCCGAAAAAATGCTTTATCTGACCCACCTGGGCGACTGGGTATCGTGGTATCTCGCCGACCTTAACGGAGTGGATGCCTCAGAAATCCAGGTCATCGATTATCTCAAAAACGAACTCTCCAAGCCCGGTCTGTAATCATTCTCTGATTTCAAACTCGTGGCCAGGGGCAGGGATGTCGATTTCTCCAAAACCTTTTTGCTGCAGGAATCCTCTGAACGCCTTCTGGGTCTCCGGCTCTCCGTGTACCA
>JAKQGD010000386.1 GCA_029573365.1 Bacteroidota bacterium
TGTTTGCAAACCAAGTGTTGCCTGCACAATCATCTTTGATGGCCCAGGTCTGCGTACCTCCCTTGGTAACTTTTTTTGCAAATGCAAAAACGGGCGGTTGTCCAAGGTTGACTTGCTGTGATACAAGAACTTGAAAGGTCACAACAACCAATGCTAGATACATGACTGTCCTGATAAAGGGTATAAAGGCCTTGATGTGCATAAGGCTGTGTTAATGTTTGACACCAAATATAAGAAAACCCCAAAATATCAAGTATAAATGAAGTAGTGTATTAGAAAGCATGTAGTGGTAATGTAGTAGTTGTTTTATTCAAATTATATTGTGACTGACCTAAATTTGCCTTAAAAAAATTCCAGTTATTGTTTATTCATCACCTTAAAATTTTAAAAAAAATGAAATTCAAATTTTTTACTTTCATGTGGCTTCCTCTATTGGTTGCCGCTGTTTTTCTGGTTTCGTGCAAAAAAGATGATCCCGAAGTTATTTCAGGGTTTACTTATAAAGCTGACGCCAATAACTTTCTGAAAATCGATTTTACCAGTACAGCACAGAACTTCTCTTCACTGGCGTGGGATTTTGGTGACAGTCAGACATCAACTGAAGCCAATCCTTCGCATACTTATGCTGCAGCAGGAAAGTATACCGTAAAGCTTACTGCAACAGGTGCCGGTGGGACAGATGTTTTCACTCAAAACATCGAACTTGTAGACAACAATGCTCAGCTAACCATCCTCGCAGGCACTACTTCAAAAACCTGGAAGTTGCTTCGTGTGCCTAAAAGCGGCAGATATCCCATGCTGGTAGGACCATTTGACAGGTCGTCCATATGGTGGGCCATGGGCCTCAATAACGATGAAATAGCCAACAGACCCTGCTCTATGAACGATGAGTTTACATTCTACAGAGACGGAACCTACAAGTTTGATGACAAAGGAGACTTTTGGGTGGAAGGAAACTGGTATGCCAAGCCAGATAATATTTGTGCTGCTTCAACACCTGCAAACATGAAGGATGCAAATGGCAACGATATGTCAAAATTTGGCTCTGGAACACACAAATTTACCGTTACAACTGATAAACTCACCCTGACCGGTGTCGGTGCGTGGATTGGTCTGTTTAAAATTGGTACCGACGTGGAAAATAAGCTTCCTCAGCCATCCACTATTTATGGGATTAAGAAACTGGTTGAGGGAACGACGGATACACTAGTTCTCGAAAACAATTATAAGTTCAGTGCTTCAGATGCCAATTTCGGCGGATACTGGCAACTGGTACTTGTGCATTATGACAATCCTGCTGATGAGCCTGCCATTCCTGAAAGGAAGCCCGCTACCGACTTTTCGTTTGAGGCAAATCTTCTTCAGGTGACATTTACAAACAAGTCAAAATATGCAACAAGTTACAGCTGGGACTTTGGTGACGGCGGTACTTCCACAGCAGAAAGTCCGAGCCACTCCTATGCTGCCAGCGGCACTTACAAAGTCAAACTGACAGCAACCAATTCTGTGGCTTCTGTGGTAAAAGAAAAGGATGTAACCGTAACTGACGGAGCTGTCATAACTGCCGACAACATCATAGGAGGACCATGGAAGATCAGGCAGGCTGCCAATTCTATTTTTGTAGGACCAGCTTTGGGTGATCCAAGTTGGTGGCAAGTGCCTCTTGATTTTCTTACCGGAGGAAAAACGGGAACCACAGACGACTGGTCTTGTATTAGCAATGACGAATTTATATTTACTTCTGATGGTAAGTATGAATACAGAACCAATGGAGACGCCCGCAATGACGGTTTCTTCGGCGATCCAAATGGGTGTTGGTCTGATGCACAGGTTGAAGCAAGTGCCACAGGTAAACCATTTGGTTCAGGAATACATACCTTTACTGTAACGCCATCTACGGCTACCAGCAGGGCAAAACTCACTCTGACAAACGGCACTTCCGGACGTGTAGCTTTTGTTGGTTTTTACAAGGGGTATTATGGCGGCGAAAACAATGACCGTACCAAACCT
Source organism: Bacteroidota bacterium (assembly GCA_029573365.1). Lineage (GTDB taxonomy): Bacteria > Bacteroidota > Bacteroidia > Chitinophagales > Saprospiraceae > OLB9. Next base: position 2,011 of record JAKQGD010000386.1, read on the forward strand.
GCCAATGGAGGAAGCAATACAAACCAGTATGAGATTATGAGTTATTCAAAAACGGGCAATACAGAGACTCTGATTATTTCTGTAGATATTTCTGCCAATAAGGACGGATCAGCTTCATGGTCTGCTGTTCTTGTAAGATAATGCTGCATTAAGGGTGAAAATGACCGGGTTCCGTCTTGAAAATTCGGACCCGGTTTTCCCGGATTTAAAGTGGTGCGGCTTTTAGTATCCTATGATTATCATATAGAGCCGTACCGCTTTTAATCCGATATTTATACTAATAAATTGTGGCAGCCATTTCCATTGCAAGAAACTCTTTACTGAAAATTAAAACAAACTTCGACAACCTTAATTTTTGCCGGAG
>JAKQGD010000387.1 GCA_029573365.1 Bacteroidota bacterium
GTCATTGTCGAAGGTCTTGACTTCCTCAATCCCAATGACGTCCAGAGCATCAGTATACTTAAAGATGCGGCCTCAGCTGCCATCTACGGTGCGAGAGCTGCCAATGGCGTTGTACTTATTACCACCAAGTCAGGTACGAAAGCCGAAAAAGGAACCATCAGTTTTGAGACCTACTACGGAAACCAAAGTGTATTCAGGACACTCGACCTGCTCAATGCACGTGAATATGCCGCGATATGGAATGAGGCTTATATCAATGCAGGACGCCAGCCTCTGACAAACCTCAGAGACATCAGCATCTTTAACCAGGGCACTGACTGGCAAAAGGCATTGTTCAATTCGGCGCCTATCATGAGCAATCAAATCACACTCCGTACTTCCGGCCAAAACTACAATGCGTCCCTGTCGGCCAACACCTTCCGTCAGCAGGGCATCATTGGAAAACAAAAATCAGCTTTCGCACGAGAAACTGCCAGATTCCTTTTTGATTTCAAACCAAAGGAAAAACTGAGTCTGGGAGCCAACATCGGATTTACCCACCTTGTCAGAAACGGGCTGCCCGAAAACAGCGAGTTTGTTTCGCCTGTCATCTTTGCCACCAACATCGATCCTCTGACACCTGTGTACAAACCTGACAATACCTTTGCTTATTCTGATTACATTGATACCGACATTAAAAATCCACTGGCAGCCATCGAGTTTACAAATGATCGGTGGACCTCTTACCGGCTTGTGGGCAACACCTATGCACAGTTTGACATAACAAAGTCTCTCATCTTCAGGTCAAATTTTAGCACGGACATCACGTTTGCAAACCAAAAAGGATTTATTCCGAGGTATGACTTGTCTGTCGACAAATATGACAGCCCGGGTACTCAAAACATAAACAGGGTCAACTCTGTCTCGTTTAACAACAATACCTGGCGTACCTGGCAGTGGGAAAATACACTGAAATACGGATTTAAGACGGGTGAGCACAATGTCGATATCCTCGGCGGTATGTCTGCCATCGACGGGGTCCACATGTACAATGGTGGTGCCAATACTAATCTGCCATCTAACAAATTTGAAGACGCTTTTTTGGCAAATACGATTGACCCTATCTCATCGCAGAGTGCCTATGAAGGAATTTCTGAGTTTTCATTCCTGTCCTATTTTGCCAAGTCAGATTACAGTTTCCGGGAGAGATACCTGGCGACAGCCTCATTCCGCAGAGACGGGTCCTCAAAATTCGGGCCCAACAACAGGTTTGGAAATTTCTTTTCCTTTTCAGGCGGATGGATTGTCTCACAGGAGGACTTTTTCAAAATGGACCCCATCAGTTTTCTCAAACTTAGAGCTAGCTGGGGCCAGAACGGCAACGACAGAATCGGCAATTACGGGTATACCTCCATTGTCAATACCGGTCAGAATTATGTCTTTGGACCCAATCAGACTATCACCAACGGAAGTGTACCGCTTACCATCTCAAATCCTGACCTGAAATGGGAAACCGTCACTCAGTTTGATGTGGGTTTTGACATGGAGCTCTGGGATGGCAAGCTAAATTTCACCACTGACTACTACATAAAAAATACAGACAACATGCTCTATGTTGCCCCACTACCGAGTGCCGTGGGAGCCTTCTCTCCCGTGAGAAACATAGGCAAAGTGAGCAACAAAGGACTGGAGCTGGCCATGCAGTACAGGACATCGCTCGGAGCCGTTAAATTTGATGTTTCAGGTAATGTCTCTTTTGTAAACAACAAGGTGGTGTTTCTCGGTGGCGGAGACCCGGCCATCTCCGGTTACACTTTTGTTTCAGGCCCAGTATCGAGGACAGATATAGGTCAGCCTGTGGCATCGTTTTACGGTTTTGTCACCGATGGCATTTTTCAGAATCAAGCAGAAATCGAACAACACGCAGTACAAAGCTCACAGACCCGTCCCGGAGACATCAGGTTTAAGGACCTGAATGGTGACAACATCATTGACGACAGGGATAAAACATGGATAGGCAACCCTAATCCTGATGCCATCTATGGAGGTACGCTGAGAATCGCATACAAAGACCTGGACGTTTCTGCTTTCCTGCAGGGCGTTTATGGCAATGAAATCTTTAATGCATCGGTACGATACGACAAGATAGGATCCAACAGGCCATCATCTATCCTTAACAGGTGGACCGGCGAAGGCACCTCCGATTCCGAACCCAGAGTGAGCCTGACTGACCCCAACAACAACGTGAGGGTTTCAGACAGGTTTGTAGAAGATGGAAGTTATCTCAAGATCAGAAATGTGCAGATAGGTTATGACCTGGCCTCCGTGCTTAAAACTCTAAAACTCACCAAGTGCAGAGTGTACGTCTCAGGCCAGAACCTGTGGACCTTTACCCGATATTCGGGTTATGATCCCGAAATCGGACCGACAGGTGCACTGGACATAGGCATAGACCGTGGTTTTTACCCTCAGTCCAGGACAATTCTCGGTGGATTGCAGGTAGAATTTTGACATCAAACAGAAAAGAAATGAAAACTTCTGGTAATACATCAAAAATTAATACAATGGGTAAAATATTGAAATACAAATCATTGACTTTGATATTGCT
>JAKQGD010000393.1 GCA_029573365.1 Bacteroidota bacterium
TTCCGGATGCTTTTTTTACCATGGCCCAAATATGTATTTAGCTGTGGCAAAGATAGTTAATGTGAGTAAAAAATATAATATGTGCCCTAATTTATGTTTTGGCACTTAAAATTTACAATCTTCAGGCTTTTGTAGAAACAAGATATGACTTTACATTTTTCCAGTAAAATGGCAGGAGGATGGCCGCGAAAAAAAGGACAAGAACAAATTCCAGTATCAGGATATACTGTGGCCATGGCCCCAGCAGGTCATAAAAAGTTTTACCCGGAGGCTTGCCGTTGAGGTACATATAATTGCTGCCAAGAGCAAGATTTACAGGATAAATGACTGCAGCAAGCAGGTTTAGCCCGATGGCCGAATTGACAGCATCTCTTACAGTAGGCTTGTATCCGAGTACGTACCAGCCATACAAAGCTGCCATGATGATCACCCCGTGCACAGTCCAGTATCTCACTGCTTCGTAATGAGGCAGGGATTCTGTAAGGGTAGGGGTAAAAATAGATTGAGCACACCCTGCCATTATCCAGAAAAAAGTCACTCCCCACATAAATCTCCATTTAAACCACATGATAAATGGCATTACAAGTGTCATGATGTTGCAAAGATGGAGGGGCACGTCATTGGTCTGGTCAAAAATCCCCGCATATTGCCTGTAAAAAACTTTAAACAGCTGAGTAGCGGCTCCGATAAAGCACAGAATCGTTACATACCTCACTTGTTGGTCTGCATCCCAGTACTTCCTGCCATAATGCAGCATCACTCCCGTGAGTACAAGACATGCCGAAAAGCAAAGTAGATGCTCAAATCCAAAATTTACAAACTGACCGTTTTCTTTCAGAAAGGAATCCAGCATTGACACATAATTTTAGTCAAAAGTACAAATTTTAACTCCATTGCCAACACCCTGCCTTCTTATATTATATCTTTTGGCCTTTCAGTGCTTTATTGATACTGATATCAAGCATCCTATGTGCAATTGGGGCGGAATAATCGTTTAGTTCTTTCATGGCGGATTCTATGTCATCGCGGAGGTCACCTTTGCATTTTTCTTTGAGATTTTGATTGAGCTTTTCGAGCGTTATAATCTCATTTTCAGTTAGTTGGTCAGTGTGTTGCCTGATAAATCTATCTGTGGATAAGCTAATGTTTGCTGCCTCATTCCTTGACTCAAGCAATGCTCTCATCTTCAGATCCTGCTCCGCATGGCGAATCGAATCAATCAGCATTCTTGACATTTCTTCCTCGGAAATTCCATATGCTGACCGTATTTCTACCGTTGCCTGGGTTCCAGACCGTTCTTCCATAGCCTTGACTGTAAGTATCCCATCGGCATCCAGGACAAAATGCACTTCGAGTTTAGGCATTCCTGCCGGCATAGGTGGTATATTCCTTAATGTAAATTCTCCTAGTTTTCTGTTGTCTGCCACCAGGTCCCTTTCTCCCTGAAATACCGACACTCTGAGAGAAGTTTGTCCATCCACAGAGGTGGTATATTTCCTTCCTGCCCTTCCGGGAACTTTTGAATTTCGCGGTATAATCACATCCATCAAGCCCCCTACGGTTTCGATGCCTAGAGACAAGGGAGTAACATCAAGTAATAAAATGTCTTTTCTGTTTCCCGCCAGTATGTCAGCCTGCACAGCTGCACCCAGGGCTACAACTTCATCCGGGTCTAGATTGTCATCAGGGTCAAGCCCAAAAAGATTTTTCAGCTCAGATTTGATTAAGGGGATCCTTGTGGAGCCCCCCACAAGGATGATTTTGTCAAGTTCTGAAGCCTTTAAGCCTGAGTCCACCAAAGCATGCCTGCAGCTCTCTAGAGTGCGTTGTATCAACGGTGCTGCCAGCTTTTCAAAATCAGCACGAGACAGTGTTATTTCCCTTCCCAGGATACTGTTTGTATAAGTTTCGTGAGAGCTGAGGTGTTTTTTCGCCTTTTCGGCCAATAGCCTGATTTCCTGGCCCTTCGCTGCATCCTTTCCAATCGTTGCCAGATCGAATCCATAGGTTTTAAACCAATGCTCTACAATGCTGCGATCAATATCATCTCCGCCCAACGATGTGTCACCATGGGTAGAAAGCACATCAAAAATACCGTCTTCAAGCCTCAGTATAGAGATGTCAAAGGTACCTCCGCCCAGATCATAAACTGCAATGTTCATATGTTGCTGACGATCCAAACCTATGCCATATGCAAGACTTGCGGCAGTAGGTTCATTTACGATGCGAAGCACGTCCAGGCCTGCCAGCTTTCCCGCATCGCGGGTTGCCTGTCGTTGTGCATCGTTAAAATACGCCGGCACGGTAATCACAGCCTTGCTGATTGGTTTTCCCAAATCGTTTTCAGCCAGTTGTTTTAGCGACCTGAGTATTTGAGCCGATAATTCTATGGGGGTGTAAAATCGACCCTGCACCTTTACTTTGACCAGAGAGGCAGTGTCACCGTCAATGATTTCATAGCCCAGCAGATGCCGCAGGTGACTCACATCATCGTATGACCTGCCCATGAGCCTTTTGACCGAAAAAATGGTATTTGACGGGTCAGTTATGAGTCTATCCCTGGCTGTATCTCCCACGACAACAGCTCCTTCTGCATCAAAATGTATCACAGAAGGTACGAGGGCATTTTTGCCGGCTCCTGATTTTATGGTCACTGGCTCACCCTCCTTGATATAAGCAATCAGACTGTTTGTGGTGCCCAGGTCAATACCTACAATGATATCCTCCTTTTTTTCGGAGGCAACCTCGCCCGTCTTAAGATCTATTGGGATCTTCATAAACAACAAATGTTATGTAGTCTAACTTTATAATGGTCGGATTGTTCACATTCAGAGATATTACCTGCACAATTCAGAGTATAAAAAAACAGGGGCTTAAAGTTGTCTTACAGACATTGATATACTGTTTTTTTAAGCTCAAAATTGTCTGTGTTTTCAGAAATGATAAACTATTTTTGAATACATTATAAAAATCTGCATATATTTACAACCAAAAATTTAATCGTATGGACAATGTATTGGGCATAGGCTCGCGGGTGCGTCACCCTGCCTTCGGTGATGGGGTAGTGATTGCTGCAGATGTAGCGGCCTACAAGGTGTGTTTCATAACATATGGCATCAAGCTCGTAGGCAGGGAGTATAGTGCCTGGGAAATTATCGAAAGAATACCGGCTGACGAAAAAGTTTCATTTTCTGAGGCTGAGAGGTCCCTCATAAAGATTCTTAAAACCTGGAGTGATATTACAGAGGTGGTTCCTCTCGGTGATAAATGGCGAAACGGCGTGTTGATTCTCAAGCCTGAAGATTCCTCCCTGAAACCAAAGGAAATCCCTGTCGAAACATTTTTTCACAAGATAGTTATGGTCAGAGACCGACTCAGAGTCATGGAACAGCGGATCAATGCCAGTGACCTCCACGATGAGGAAAAGGTCAATCTGCAGCAATATATAACCAGAATTTATGGCAGCCTTACTACCTTCAACGTCCTTTTTAAAAACAAGGATGATCAGTTTGTAGGAGATAAAACAGACTAAACAGCCCATCTGATGATGTACAAACTTTTGTTTTTTATAGCCATCCTTGGCTTCTTGTCCGGCTGTGTAGAGCCTGCAAAGGAGTTTCATGCCATACCTCCCGGCATCTGGCGTGGAGTACTGCTGCTGGACAGAAAACCGGTGATTAAGTATGGAGATGACCGCGATGTAGTAAAAAAATTTGATATGGATTCCGAGCTCCCGTTCAACTTTGAAGTCAAATACGAAAACGACACTTCCTTTTACATCATTATCCACAATGCAGATGAACGGATCGAAGTAAGGGACATCACCTTTGGCAGAGATAAAGCTACGGCAAAAGACACTGTTACCATAGATTTTCCGGTATATGATACCCGTATAAAAGCATTATATGAAGACGGCGTCATGGAAGGTGACTGGATCGTCAATTACCGGGACAATTACCGCATCCCGTTTAAAGCAGTTCACGGCTCTGACATTAGGTTTGAGGGAGTAGGGGATACCCCTTCAGATTTTTCCGGCAACTGGGACTGTGTTTTTAGTCAGGGTACTGAAGACGAGTACCGGGCCATTGGAAAATTCAAGCAAGTCAGGGACTCAGTTTCCGGCACCTTCGAAACCGAGACCGGCGATTATCGTTTTCTGGAGGGGAAAGCCATAGGTGACAAACTATATCTTTCGGCTTTTGACGGAGCACATGCGTTCATGTTTATTTCTAAAAAAATGGCCGACGGCAAAATCTCGGGAACATTCCGGTCAGGCAGCCACTTCACTGACGAATGGGAAGGATTTAGGAATCCGAATGCCAGACTCAGGGATGCATACACACTTACCAGAATGGTTGACAACAAACCTTTAGAGTTTTCTTTTGAAAATACGGAAGGTAAGATGGTTTCAATCAATGACCCTCAGTATAAAAACAAGATTAAACTAGTGCAGATTATGGGTACGTGGTGTCCCAACTGTATGGATGAGACCATTTTTCTAAAGGATTTTATCCGCGATCATGGCGAGGAGGATCTGGCTGTTATCAGCATTTGTTTTGAAAGATACAAAGACGACACCAGGGCAAAGTCTTCTGTTAAAAAATTTAAAGACAGGATGAAAATAGCCCACGAAGTGCTTTACGGTGGACATTATGATAAAAAATCAGCGATCGAAAAATTGCCCCAATTGGAAAAAATAATGTCCTATCCTACGCTTATTATCACAGACAAAAACAACAGGGTTGTAAAAATTCATACCGGATTTTATGGTCCCGCTACTGCGGAATATGGACAATTTAATAAAGAACTCGCTGATATCATTTCAAAACTCAGATCCCAGTAATTACAATTAGAAAAGATGGATAAGGCATACCCCAAAATAGTTTTGATCACAGGTGCCACTTCTGGTATAGGTGCGGCTACAGCCAAAATATTTGCCAAAAACGGATTCCGCCTTATACTGACAGGCCGCCGACAGGAAAAACTGGAAGAGATCAAAAGCAGGCTCGAATTTAAGTATGCAGCACGTATTCTCATTGTTTGTTTTGATGTAAGGAATCGTCAAGCCGTACAAACCAAGCTGGCATCGCTGCCTGAGGACTGGAAAAATATCGACATCCTTGTAAACAATGCCGGACTGGCCAAAGGCCTTGCTCCAGTGCATGAAGGCAACTACGAACATTGGGAAACTATGATCGACACCAATGTAAAAGGTTTGTTGTATGTAACACGGGAGGTCAGCCCGGGCATGGTAGAGCGGGGCAGAGGTCACATCATCAATCTGTGTTCTACCGCCGGCCATGAAGTTTATCCAAATGGCAATGTATATGCTGCAACAAAGTTTGCGGTGGATGCTCTGACGCAATCCATGCGACTCGATCTTTATAAATATGGCATCAGAGTCAGCCAGGTATCGCCGGGGCATGTGGAAGAGACAGAATTTGCTGTCGTCCGCTTTGATGGTGATCCAAACCGTGCCAGAATCTATGACGATTTCAACCCTCTACGATCTAAAGATGTGGCCGAAATCATCTATTTTGTAGCTGCCAGACCTCAGTATGTCAATATCCAGGATGTCATCGTTATGGGTTCTCAACAGGCCGGCAACAACCACATAGACAGGTCAGGTAGGAAGTACGACACAAAAGAGAAATAATTCTTTGTCATTTATTGAAACTAATTTGGCACATTTGGCATTTTACAACTGTCAATCAGAACATTCCGGATAAAATTATGCCGTAAGTGACTGATAATTCATTTAATTAAAAATAAGTAACATGAATTTTTTATCTAAATTATTTGTCGTAATTTTATTTTTTTCAACAAGTTATGCTTCTTATGCTCAGAAAACACTTGAACAAGGAACCGTAAAAATGGAAATCACCAAAGCAGACTCTGATGATCCTAATATGGCTATGGGATTGCAGGCAATGAATGGCTCACAGACTCTTGTTGTTTTTGATGGCAGCAAACATGTTTCTGTCATGGACATGATGGGCGGCATGATTAAAATTAAGGTTCTTGTAGAAAAAGATTCCAACAAGATGAATATGATCTTCGATATGATGGGCAACAAAACCTGGGTCGAATCAGAACTCGACAAAGCTCAGAGTGAGAAGGAAAAAACAGTCGCTGCCCAGACAAAGATCGAAGTCGACAAAAATACCACCAAAGAAATTCTTGGCTACAAGTGTTACAAGATCACCATGACTAATCCGGAAATGGATGGCCTCTCAATCGAAGCCTATGTCACTGAAGATATAAAAACTAAAGCCAACCTGATACAGGGTTTTCAGTCCGTGGAACTGCCTGGTTTTACTATGGAATTTAACGTGATAAACCCACAGATGAGAATGACAATGTCAGCTGTGGAAGTGTCTGAAAAGGCAGATCCAAAACTGTTTGAACTGGACACCAAGGGCTGTAAGAAAATGACGATGGAAGAATTTCAGAAAAGTATGGCTGCCATGGGCGGTGGTTTCTGATGACTTGAAATTTTTATTATAAATACATGAGGGCCTGCATTTGCGGGCCTTTTTTATATAATCAATATTCCTATAATTAATATTATGTTAAATAGAATAATCTAAAACTTACAGCCCTTCCTGCACCTATCTACTCTATCCTTGTTCTCCGTAAAATTATTTTATGTAGCTTTACGGCAAATTTTGGAAACCTTTGAAAAAGTATATTCCAACATCTCTTACAGCTGGCAATTTGTTGTGTGGATTTCTGGCTATTCTGCTTGGCGATATGTACTGGGGCCCTGTGTTGCTGTTGGGTTGTTTTCTTTTTGATGCATTTGACGGTGTTCTGGCTCGCAAGCTCAATGTACAGAGTGATTTTGGCAAGCAGATGGATTCACTGGCAGACGTGGTA
>JAKQGD010000403.1 GCA_029573365.1 Bacteroidota bacterium
AGCAATAATGATACAAAATATGAGAATGAGAATTTTGTGCATCACACTGGCTCTGGCAGCCGGCATCCTCCATTCATGTAAAGAGATTCCCATCACCATCACAGACCCTGCCATACCCGAGTCTGACAGAATCGTACTCATAGAAGAACTGACAGGAGCCTCTTGTTCCAACTGTCCCAAAGGCAGTGCCACCATAGAGAGTATACTGGCAAAATATCCAGGAAAAGTTCTGGCAGTAGGAGTACATGGTAAATTCCTTTCGTATCCCACCACCAAAAGCAGGTTTGATTTCAGAAATCCCAAAGCCAGGGACCTCGAATTATGGTTTAAAGGCTGGCAAGGCAAGCCTACGGCCTCTGTAAACCGATCCGTGGACCCTTCGTCCGGCCTGATAGTACAAGACAATCCAGACCTCTGGCAGGCGGGAGTGGAAAGAGAACTTCAAAAACCACATGTTATGAACATTCTGCTGGATAGCAAATATAACAGAGACTCCAGACAGATAGACCTCGAAGTTGCAGCCATTCCTCTGACTGACCTGGCAGGCAATTACAACATAAGCATCTACCTCACAGAGTCAAAAATTGTTGATGCTCAGGCTGATGGTACTGAGATCGTTGAGGAATTTGAGTTTAACCACGTATTGATGGATATGATGACCAATCATGATGGTGACGTATTCGGCTCTGACATGACCAAAAACAAGATTTTAAAGAGGAACTATACGTACACTTTACCAACAGGTGCTGCGGGGTTGTGGAATCCGGAAAATATGGAAATTATTGTGATGATCAGCCACAGCAGTCCTACAGATGTGAGTGTGCTTCAGGCTGCTGCAGTACACGTAACAGAGTAGACAGTACATCAATCAAGGCAGATATCTCTGTGGCTTGCCGTACTCCGGGAAGTAGAAACAGAAATATACAAGATGGGCCAAAAAAGAAAAAGGGAATAATATCCGAATATTATCCCCTTTCTGTCGCTAATTTAATTATTTGAATCTTCCCGCCTCTAAAAACCAACTGGAATTTTTGGGAGTCTCATCAAAAAATTATCATTCTGCACTAATATTTATTCTTCTTCTGCTGAAGCTACGGGTGGTGGAGCTACAGGAGCCTGTTTAGGTGCTGCTGCTTTTTTAGGAGCTGCCACAACGGTTTCCCTGACTTCCTCCAGCTTTGGAGTTACGCTTACCCAAGTTCTGTCTTCCTTTCCTTTTGCAAAGGAAACAACTCCGTCAACCATAGCATGAATGGTGAAATCTTTACCAAGGTATGCGTTTTTACCGGCGTGGAACCTGGTGCCTCTCTGCCTGACGAGAATATTGCCCGCTTTGGCATATTGTCCACCGAAAAGTTTTACTCCGAGTCTTTTACTTTTACTGTCGCGTCCGTTGTCTGAACTACCTACCCCTTTTTTATGAGCCATTGTCTTATTTTTTTGGTCAGATAATAAAATGTGCCAACCTTGCCGGTTACGCTGTTATAGATTCGATCTTGATCTTAGTGAAAGACTGCCTGTGGCCATTTTTCTTCTGATAGCCTTTGCGTCTTTTCTTTTTGAATACGATCACTTTGTCACCTTTTTGGTTGCCGATGACAGTGGCTTTTACTTTGGCATTGCTCAATACCGGCGTGCCTACACGGACAGAGTCTCCGTTTGCGACCATCAAAACCTGGTCAAACGAAACTGAGTCACCTGCTGCGGCTTCTAGCTGGTGAACAAAAAGCTCATTGCCTTCTGCCACTTTAAACTGCTGACCAGCTATATTTACGATTGCAATCATGGTGAAATAATATTTGAAATTAAAAAAATGAGCACAAAAGTAAGCATTAGGCCATAAATCAAAAAATATTTCAAGACAAAATTTTCATTTTCAGAGCTAGGAAGAAGGTAGGTGGTTGATTTTACCTTCTGATGCTTATTTGTTGGCTCCACGGCCCAGCCACCAGCCGATGATTGCTCCTATGAGGGCTGTCCAAACAGTATTTGTGATAATATCCATAAGGACATCCTTTAATTCAAAAAGTGTAGTCATCGAATACATGCCGGTATCGTAAGCTGCAGATATGAGAAAACCCAGGAGACCTCCGGCTACGGCACCTCCCTGAAGTGTGGAAATGTTGGCCCATTGAACAAAAATATAGGCTAACAGAAATCCCCACAACAGGTTTGAAACTACTAAGGCCCACCACACCATGTTTTCATCACCCCTCATGACATTGGCCATACCGGAGGGTGATACATCTTTCAGGAGTAAACCCCAGATTACAAAACCGGCTAAAAAAGCAAATACACCGCCTATCACTCCGGCAATTAAAATTTTTTGTGTGTTCATTTTGAATTGATTTGAATGGTTAATAATAATGTTATCAGAATAATAAAATATGGGATATGCGTGTTAGGACGGGATTATATAGCAAAAATAATCAAATAAGATGTAATATTAGTTTAAAAAATGCAAAAATTTATAAAAAAAAATTTGGTGATGATATATAAGCTTTCTTGTCTTAATCCACTCCTTATTTTGTTAAGAACGTATACAACTCACTTGTGATACTAAATCATGTTTCTTCATCTCGGAATACGGAAGTATTTTTGCAGTGTATATGCTCAGACGACTCGAAATACAGAATTATGCCATAATAGACCGGATCAGCATCGATTTTCCGAAAGGGCTGACCATTATCACAGGCGAAACAGGAGCTGGAAAAAGTATCCTTCTGGGAGCCTTGGGTCTCATCATGGGCAAAAGAGCCGACACAAAGGTGATGTTTGACCAGGATAAAAAATGCCTTGTAGAAGCAGTTTTTGACATTGTGGGTTATGACATCAGGGAGTTTTTCGACAGCCATGAGCTCGAATATGACACGGAGCTTATTATCAGGCGTGAAATCAGCCCGGGTGGCAAAAGCAGGGCCTTTGTCAATGACACCCCCGTAACCCTGGACATCCTGAGCGAATTGACAGAAAATCTGGTAAATATCCATCAGCAGTTTGACGTTCTTGATATCCAGAAACCTGCATTTCAAATGCAGATGATTGATGCTATGGCCGATAACAGCGATCTCATAGGTGAGTACAGAAAGGAATATCACAACTACAAATCGGCTTTAAGACAACATTCAGACCTCATGACACAGTCTCAGGCAGCCTCCCGTGAGATGGATTATCTGTCCTTTCAAATGAAGGAATTTGAGGATGCGGCTTTACAGCGTGGAGAGCAGGAACAACTGGAGACAAACCTGCAGCGTCTGACGGCTGCTGAGGAAGTTAAAAAAATCACCAACCTCATAAGCCATGTCATCGAGGAAGACGAAAACGCTGTCGCAG
>JAKQGD010000431.1 GCA_029573365.1 Bacteroidota bacterium
CACATTGTCGAGCCGGGAGTTTGAGACCCCGCCCAGTATCAACGGACGCATAGGCGGGGCGGCTTATGCAGTGTGGAACAGTACCTCTGACGTGCCTGGTATGTACAATGAAAGCATCGACATTGCCGAAAAACAGCTAAACGAGGCAGCCGCCACAGTCAGTGATGTGGAACAGAAAATCAAGGCCGTCGAAAACCTTCTGGACAAAAACAAGGCACCTTATACGCCGGGCAGATACTGATGTAGCTTTTTGACTGATGAAAGCACCAAAAGTTGTACTCTTTGACACATTTTAAAAGTTATGCTTTAAAATATTGAAGAGAGTTTTATCTTTGCGTCACTTTTTAAGAAAGGTCGGTATCCGCTGAATGCGGGTGTGGTGAAATTGGTAGACACGCCAGACTTAGGATCTGGTGCCGCGAGGCTTGGGGGTTCGAGTCCCTCCACCCGCACTTTCTCTTAAAAACAGCATAAAAATCGTGCAGACTATACAGAAAATATCATTCGGGTATAAGCACAAAACCTAATACTTCAAACAGCATATTGTCTCCATGCAGATTGTCAGAAAGGAAACAGACCCGTTAAACATCACCCTTGAATTGACCCTGGAACCCTCAGATTACAGTGGTAAGTTTAAAGAAGAAATTAAAAAAGTCAAGTCAAAAGCCCAGATCAAAGGCTTCAGAAAGGGGATGGTGCCTGACACCGTAATTAAAAAACTGTATGGCAAGTCCATACTTTTGGATACCCTTAACGATACTCTGCAATCCCGCCTTTTTGAGTACATTGACGAAAACAACATCCAGTACCTGGGCCAGCCACTACCTCACAGGGAGGATCAGGAAAATATCGACTTGGATATAAATGACTTCAAGACCTACAAATTTGGTTTTGACCTGGGGCTATCCCCTGATATTACTGTCAATGGAGTCTCAGAAAATGACGAATATGACATCTATGATGTGGAGGTGCCCGATAAACTTGTAGATGAAGAGTTGCATGCTGCCCGTCGCAGATTTGGAAAGCAGATTACAGTAACCGAAGACATTCAGGACACTGATATGCTCACCCTGGATGCCTCCGAGCTCGAAGACGGACAAATCAAACCTGATGGGTGGAAGACCGAGTTTTCGGTACTGGTCAGCATCATTAAAGACGAAGCCGTAAAAGAGCAGATACTCAAAAGCAAGGCCGGAGACACCATCGTTTTTGATGTATACAAGCTTGAGGACAGAGATGCAGAGCACGTAAACAAGTACATCCTTAAAAAAGCTGCCGACGACAATTCAGAAGTGGGCAACATGTTTTCTGCTGTCATAAAAGAGGTGTCCAGGATAGAGCCTGCTGAGTTAAATCAGGATTTTTTCGATACCTATGGCGAAGAAGACATCAAGGACGAACAGTCACTAAGGGACTTCATCAGGAAGGATCTCAAAAACTACTACGACGGCCAGGCTAGGCAGTTTATGTACAGAGGCATGCTTGAACATCTTATGGCGAGTAACACAGTGCCTCTGCCGGAAAATTTCCTGAAAAGATATCTGCTGGAATCACAAGACAATCTTACAGAAGAACAAGTAGACAAGGAGTTTGAGGCTTTCGCCAAAAATCTGCAGTGGTCGCTCCAGAAAAACCACCTCGCAAAACGATTTGGAATTACGGTGGAAGAGACTGATATCCGCCGTCATTTTGCCAACAAAGTGTTTTCTTACATGAGGTCTTATGGCAACATGGACTACTCCTTTATTTCCGGTACTGTCGACAGACTTATGAAGGACAAGGAGCAGGTAAATCAGGCCATCGAGGAAATCCTCTCAGATAAAATATTTGAAAAAGCAGGGACCACAGTTAAACTCCGCAGCATCCCTGTTTCGCATGAGGACTTTATCCAAAAAGTAACTGAACTCAACCAGAAGCTTAACAATTTCTAAGTTGCATTGTTATATTGTTTGAAACCTCCAAAACCCTAATGATTATCAAGGGTGGTGGGGAGCTATTTTTTTAAACAATTAACAAGCAAAATCTGGTATCTGATGTTTTCGAGGGATGAATTTAAGAAGTATGCTGTCAAGCACAGAGGTATGAGCAGCATGCATCTTGAAAAGTATATGGCATCTTCTGCACCTGACATTACGGGGTTTACACCGCAGGTTATTGAAGAAAGACAAATGAATATCGTGGGTATGGACGTTTTTTCCAGACTTATGATGGACCGTATCATTTTTATGGGTGTACCAGTAAATGACTATGTTGCCAATGTGGTACAGGCACAGCTTTTGTTTTTGGAGTCTACAGACGCAAAAAGGGACATACAGATGTTTATAAACAGTCCGGGAGGATCTGTGATAGACGGTATGGGTATATATGATACGATGCAGTATGTATCACCCGATGTAGCCACCATATGCACAGGGCTGGCAGCTTCCATGGGGGCTGTACTGTTATGTGCCGGAAACAAAGGCAAGAGGACCTGTCTGCCGCATTCGAGGGTTATGATACACCAGCCTTCAGGAGGTATGCAGGGACAGTTTACCGATATGGAAATATCATACAAACTTATCAAGCAGCTCCGCAACGAGCTTTATGATATTATGGCAAGACATACCGGCAAAACTTTCGAACAGATCGAAAAAGATTCTGACAGAGACAACTGGATGACCGCCACCGAAGCAAAAGATTACGGACTTGTAGACGAAGTGCTCGAAAGGAAAAATCCAAGGAAAGCCTGATAACCTAAGTAACTGATGCAATATGTCAAAGTATAAGGAACATATCAAATGTTCGTTTTGTGGCAAAGACAAAAGGGATGCCCTGATGCTCATTGCCGGTATCGACGGACACATATGTGAGTCTTGTGTCGAACAGGCATTTGATATCATCAGCGACGAACTAAAGACCGGAAACCGTAAAACTACTGCGAAAAGCAAGGAATTTACAAGCCTTGCGGCCAATGTCACCCCTGCTGAAATCAAAAATTTTCTGGACCAGTATGTGATAGGCCAGGATGCAGCTAAGAAGTACCTTTCAGTGGCGGTTTACAACCATTACAAAAGGCTCAACCAGTCAGGTTCCGAAGAAGTGGAGATCGAAAAATCAAACATCATTCTGGTAGGTGAGACAGGTACCGGCAAGACCCTGCTGGCCAAGACCATAGCCAGATTTCTGGATGTGCCGTTTGCCATAGTAGATGCCACAGTTTTTACTGAAGCCGGTTATGTAGGCGAGGATGTCGAGAGCATGCTCAGCAGACTGCTCCAGGCTTGCGACTACAATGTCGAGGCAGCACAGAGAGGTATTGTATATATCGATGAAATAGACAAAATAGCCCGCAAAAATGACAATCCTTCCATAACCCGGGATGTCTCCGGAGAAGGTGTTCAGCAGGCACTCCTGAAACTTCTCGAAGGCACGGATGTCAATGTACCTCCCCATGGAGGCAGAAAACATCCGGAACAGAAGATGATAAAGGTAGATACATCCAATATACTTTTTATCTGCGGAGGTGCATTTGCAGGCATAGAGAAGATCATCTCCCGCAGGCTTAATACGCACGTAATAGGATACAGCGGCAGCGACCAGGACCACCTGGACAAGGACAATATGATGCAATACATCACCCATCAGGACCTGAGACATTTTGGGCTTATCCCAGAACTCATAGGAAGGCTGCCTGTGCTTACTTATCTGGAGCCTCTGGACAAGGCCACCTTGATTTCCATACTCACAGAACCCAAAAATGCACTGATAAAACAATATACAAAGTTGTTTGAGCTTGAAGGCATAAAACTCCAGTTTGAGGAGGATGTCATCGATTACATCGCTTCCAAGGCCCTCGAATACAAGCTTGGAGCCAGGGGCCTTCGATCCCTGTGCGAGGCCATTCTCACAGATGCCATGTTTGAATTGCCATCCAAAAAAGACATCAAAGAGTTTGTTGTCAATATGGAATACGTCAAGCAGAAACTTGATAAAATTTCCATCCGCAAACTGCTGGCAGCCTGAAAGGCTTTTTTAACAACAACAGACCTGATTTATTTTGTATAACTAACCCAAAAGTGATTTTTGGTTATGGAAAGTATGATGTGGTTTCTTGCTGCAGACAAAGTAAGCCTCTTATCAGATTCCATTATTTTTACTTATCGCAAAATGTACAAACTAAAAAGTACGTTCTAAAAAGATAAACCGGCACAATCCATGCAAGGCACATGACCGGTCCGTGGGCAGCCATTAATGATAAAATATTTAATTTTGGATATCCAATTGACAATATAGACAATAGTTGAAAACAAGATAGCTTATGGTACAGACGCATATTGACATAGAGGCACTGAATCAGCAGATATACATCGACAGTGCATTTATGGATGTCCTGGAGGCCGAAACATCAAAGGTCATCGTAGGACAGAAACATATGGTAGACCGCCTTATCCTCGGTCTGCTGTCCAAAGGACACGTGCTTCTGGAGGGTCTTCCGGGTCTAGCCAAGACCCTGTCTATCAAGACATTGGCTGCAGCCATAGATACTGATTTCCAAAGGATACAATTTACGCCTGATCTGTTGCCTTCGGATGTGATCGGAACCATGGTGTACAATCCCGGCAAAAATGAATTTTCGGTCAGGAAAGGGCCGATTTTTGCCAATTTTATCCTTGCGGACGAAATAAACAGGGCTCCGGCCAAGGTGCAGAGTGCCCTCCTCGAAGCAATGCAGGAAAAACAGGTCACCATCGGTAAGGAGACATTCAGGCTGGAGGAACCCTTTCTTGTACTGGCCACACAAAACCCGATAGAACAGGAAGGTACCTATCCGCTGCCGGAGGCACAGGTCGACAGGTTTATGCTCAAAGTCAATATAGGGTATCCCTCACGCGAAGAAGAAAAGATGATTATCCGCAAAAACATCCTTGATGAGATAAATCAAATAATCCATCCCGTGGTCAAACCCGAAACCATAATCAAGGCCAGAGAATCAGTCAAAAAGGTATATATGGACGAAAAAATCGAAAACTATATCCTCGACATGGTCTTTGCCACCAGAGAGCCAGAGATGTTCAGGCTCAAAGAAATAAAACCGCTGATAAGCTATGGTGCCTCACCGCGTGCAAGTATAAACCTGGCCATTGCATCCAAAGCACAGGCATTTATGAACAGAAGGGGTTATGTTGTCCCTGATGATGTGCGTAATGTATGCAAGGATGTTCTGAGACACAGAATAGGTCTCAGTTATGAGGCTGAAGCCGAAAACGTAAGCCAGGAAGAGCTCATCACGAGAATAATAAATACCATACCTGTACCCTGAAGGCCATGAGATTAAGGCTAACCGCCATACCATGGTTTGTGGCCCTCTTCCTGACGGGGGCACTATTTGATGTCCTGTGTGCCCAGGTACCGGGTTTGCCATCGTCGCATACAAAGGATGAGGTAAGGGCCATGTTTCCGGGACAGACACGTGACTTGTGGATTAATTATCTGAGCGGCACTCTGGCAGGAAGTTACAATATAGACATGATCATTGGCACTGATGGCCATACCTGCAGAGGATTGTATACACTGAGGAGCAGCGGTGTTACTTTTTTGTTTGAAGGCGAGGAGCAGGACAATCAGCTCAGGCTGGTAGAATACACCCAGGAGTACAGGGCTACAGGATTTATGTCCGGCAACTATGACGGCAATTCCTTCAGGGGTATCTGGGAAAACAGGGACCACAATCTCAGTTTTGAAATGGACCTCCATCTGGTGTCCTCATTTCATGAATATGTACCACAGAGGTGCAGGCAGGACTTTTGGCAACGGATATACGAAGGAACAATCAGCGGTCAGGATACTGCTGTCAAACTCAGCCGTGAGGGCCGCACCGTCACCATGCGGATAGATGAAAACGGAAAACAATATATCGGATTGGAGCCGTTGGCTGATGCCAGGACCGAAACCATCCATATTGATGCTTCCGGCTCAGTATTGGATAATAAATGGTTGCTGGCCGATACAACCAATTTCAGTAAGATAGACTTGGTACGCCTTACCGGCGAAGAATATGAAGTCATAGGCACGCTAAGACAAAAGGCAACCCTTGTCTTTGAATGTTTTGAATACGCCGACATTAACAGTATGATGGAATGCAGCGTACCAAAAGCAGAAAACCGGAAGTTTAACGCATGGATGGACAAACAACTCAAAACCTGGCTCGACAACAGCCTGAAAAAAATCAAAGATCATGATGCCACAGTTTTTGGCACCAAAGACAGATGGATCAATACAGCCTCTGGCTGGGTAGAAACCGATTATTTCTCAGGGTCCCTGGTGAGTGGACATATCTATCTGCAGTCCAACTGGTCCAAAAAAACAGATAAAATTTCCTTTATTTTTGATTTGAATGAGGGCAGGTTGCTGACACTGCAAGACCTGTTTGTTGGTGAATTCAGGGCAGACAGCTACTTTAAGACTGTAGTCAGTGATATGAAGAAAACAAAGGAATGGAAACCGGCAGTAAAAAAATGGGCCGACACTCAGGAATTCACGCATGTGTCATTAACAGATGAGGGCATCAGTTTTACAACACCCTACAACACAGTTTATGGGGAAAAGGAAATCCTGATACCCTATGATACGGTGAGGCAATATTTTAAAAGAAAGGAGTTTTTAAGAAGATAGATAGAATATGAGTGACACTGCAGACTTGCTCAGAAAGGTCAGAAAGCTCGAAATCAAAACGAGAGGCCTAACCCGTCAGATGTTTTCTGGCGAATACCATTCTGCATTCAAGGGCAGGGGCATGTCATTCAGTGAGGTGAGAGACTACAGATATGGTGACGACATCCGCAATATAGACTGGAATGTCACGGCCCGTACGGGAGATCCTTACATCAAGGTGTATGAGGAAGAAAGAGAGCTTACTGTCATGTTGCTTATAGATATGTCCGGTTCTTCATACTTCGGTTCCAGAAAGATGTTTAGGCAGGAACTGATAACTGAGATGGCTGCCGTACTGGCTTTTTCGGCGATTAGCAACAACGACAAAGTAGGTGCTATTTTATTCACCGGCAAGGTGGAAAAATTTATCCCTGCCAAAAAAGGTAAAAAACACGTCCTGACCATCATCAGAGAGCTCATAGATTTCAGGCCTTCGGGTGTGGGCACCAATCTTTCTGAGGCTCTCGTTTTTCTTACCAATGTAGAAAAGAAGCGGAGTACAGCTTTTGTGCTGTCTGATTTTCAGGCTGCAGGCTATGAGCCCGCCCTGGTGATAGCAGGAAGAAAGCATGACATCGTAGGCGTCAGGGTCCATGACGAAAGAGAGGGCACCCTGCCTGATGTGGGACTTATCAGAGTCAAGGATGCCGAGTCAGGCGATGAAGTGCTGCTGGATACCGGGGATGTACACACAAGGCTCGAATTTGGAAGGCGGTATGCCAGAGCGGTGGAAGAATTTACCAGGGTGTTTAACCATGCAAGGTGCGACTTTATAAATCTGAGTACTGAACAGGACTTTATCAGGGCACTTCATCTGTTCTTTAAACAAAGAGCGAAGCGATGACAAGGATGATTCTGATGGCCGTTTTATTTATGCAGGCATTTTGGGCCGGAGCTCAGGTCTTTTCGTCAGTCCGGCTGGACAAGGATACGGTGCTCATAGGTGACCCTGTTACTGCCGACATCAGCATTACCCTGCCCCGTGATTTTACAAAAGGGTACATCATCTTTTCGCCCTATCGAAATATTACCAACCAACAATATGCCGCTGACACCGTCACTCAGGAAAAAACAGCGGACCTGGAAATTCTCGATTACGGCACGTGGAAGGCAGATGGCGGTGCAGATTCACTGGAATTCACCGAAAGCATGATTACGATTGAAAACGGTATTCCGACCGTAAAAAACAAAATCATATTTGCTGTTTACAACGGTGGAAGTTTTATGATTCCTGCACCTGTGGTGGCATTCGGCACACAAACCTCTCAGGCTGGCGACTCCCAATTGCTTAGGGTATTGTTACCTGCACGGCTCATGAACAGGGATACAACACTTTTTAACCCGATCAAGGATATCATCCGGGAAAAGAAAACGATGGCTGATTATCTGATCTATCTATATGTGTTGCTCGGGTTGCTGCTTATGGCAGGCCTCGGTTTTTATTTTGTGAAGGTGAGGAAGAAGAAGGAGGAAGCAGAGGTTGTTTTGCCCGAAGTGCCAGTGCCGGCACATATCAAAGCTCTGAATGCCCTCCACACGCTGGACCGAAGAAAATTGTGGCAGCAGGGACATATCAAGGACTATCAGTCGGCCCTTACCGACATCATTCGTACCTACATTGAAGAGAGGTATGGCTTTGGAGCTATGGAGATGACCACTGACGAAGTGGCCAGCGAACTGGATAAAAGAGACGTTGATACGAATCTGAAAGTCAGGCTCAGGGAGATTTTGCAGGTGGCTGACCTGGTTAAATTTGCAAGGGCAGAGCCCGGCTCTGACATACATCAGAGGTTTATGGACATGGCTGCAGACTGGGTGCGTCAAACGGCACTTTCTACAGAAGATGCCATGCCATCAGAAGCAAAAGAAGATTCCATGGCCCAAACGGAGGATCTGTGATAGATTACT
>JAKQGD010000464.1 GCA_029573365.1 Bacteroidota bacterium
TAAAGACCCTCCTCTCCGTATAGATGGGCTGTCTATTGGGTGGTGGCGTGCGTATGATGGACAGGTCACGTGCCGCCATGAGCGAAAACTGCAACGTACGTGGTATAGGTGTGGCGGTGAGGGTCAGGGTGTCAACATTGACCTGGAGGCTGCGTAGTTTTTCTTTGGCAGCTACTCCAAATTTCTGTTCTTCGTCAATGACCAGCAGGCCGAGGTTCTTAAATTTAAGGCTCTTGTTTAGCAATGCATGTGTGCCGATGAGGATCTCGACCTTGCCTTCTTCTACTCCCTCATAAACACTGTTTTTTTCCTTGGTGCTCCGGAATCGATTTATGTATTCGACGGTAACTCCAAACTCTTTGAGGCGGTCAGAAAAGGTTTTGAAATGCTGGAGGGCCAGGATGGTAGTAGGCACGAGTATGGCTACCTGCTTGCCGGCCACCACAGCCTTAAAGGCGGCACGTATCGCCACTTCTGTCTTGCCAAAACCTACGTCGCCGCAGATAAGACGGTCCATGGGATATGCTTTTTCCATGTCATATTTAACATCCTGAGTCGCTTTGAGCTGGTCTGGGGTGTCTTCGTAGATAAAAGACGCTTCGAGCTCTGTCTGAAGGTATCCGTCGGGCGGAAATTCAAATCCCTTTGAGGCCCGCCTTTTGGCGTAAAGCTTGATGAGCTCACGGGCTATATCCTTAACCTTGGCTTTGGTTTTTCGTTTGAGGGCCTTCCATGCGTCGCCGCCTATCTTATTGAGCCGGGGCTCGGTACCATCTTTGCCCACATACCTCGATATCTTGTGCAGCGAGTTGATGCCCACGTAGAGGATGTCGTTGTTCTGATATATAAGCCTGACGGTCTCCTGCTTGTGACCGTTTATTTCTATGGTCTCCAGCCCCGAGTATCGGCCTATGCCGTGGTCTATATGTGTGACGTAGTCGCCAGGCTGCAGCTCCTTAAGCATACGGAGAGTGATGGCCATGTCCTCCGTAAATCCCTGCCTGAGCCTGTACCTGTGAAAACGCTCGAATATCTGGTGGTCTGTATAGCAGGCGACCTTTACGGCATGGTCTACAAAGCCGCTATGCATCGATTTATGTAGGGGATGAAACTGCACAGTTACGCCCATGTCCTCGAAGATGTTGTAAAATCTTTCGATTTGTTTGACATTGTCTGTAAAGATATAATTGGAGTATCCGAGTCTCGATTTTTCCTGCAGGTCGGTGATGAGGAGGTTGAAATTTTTATTGAATGCCGGCTGAGCCGAAGCGTCAAATGCCACGGTGGCCTGCTGCTCCAGATGTTTGGTGGCTGCAAGACTTACGGCGTTAAATGAGTTGATCACGGTGATGATTTCGGATGGGTATATAAATGCTCTTTCGGCAAATATTTCCCTGAGTTCGTCTTCGGTTTTTGCGGCCAGACTGTTGGCAAATGCCTCTGCTTTTTCGAAACAAATCTGCAACTTGTCCACAGCCATGTCGGGCTCTCTAA
The DNA here is from genome assembly GCA_029573365.1 of Bacteroidota bacterium. Taxonomy (GTDB): domain Bacteria; phylum Bacteroidota; class Bacteroidia; order Chitinophagales; family Saprospiraceae; genus OLB9. The sequence goes on from JAKQGD010000464.1 coordinate 1,495, forward strand.
CCCAAATGACAGAATCGGAAGCCAGGATTTTAAACAAGCTTATTTTCTGATCCTGCCTGAATTTGTTATTTATATTGGGGATGATGACTACACGTGATATTTCCTGTACCGACAGTTGGGTTGTGGGGTTAAAGGTGCGGATGCTTTCGACGTCCACGTCAAAAAGTTCTACCCTGTAGGGCCACTCATTGCCGTAACTGAAGATGTCTATGATTCCTCCCCTGATGGAAAACTGCCCCGGCTGGTAGACAAATTCTACTCTCTCAAACCCATACATCACCAGTACTTCTATGAGGGTATTGACGTCGAGGGCTGCATTTTTTTCGATGTCTATTTTTTCCTTGTCCAGAAATTCGGGATCTACGGCTTTTTCAAACACGGCTTCGGGGTACGTGACGATGACCTGGTTGCGGCCACGGGCGGTATGGATCTTGTTGATGGTTTCTGTCCGTTGCAGGATGTTGTTTTTATCGGGTTCTTCGTACTGCAGCGGCCTTTTAAAGGAGTCGGGAAAGAAGTGGATGTGTTTGTTTTCGAGGATGGATTGCAGGGTAT
>JAKQGD010000470.1 GCA_029573365.1 Bacteroidota bacterium
GACCTGGGCCTTTTACGGAGCCAGTGCTGCAGGACTCTTTATTCTCAGGCAAAAGCTGCCGGACGCACCCAGGCCTTACAGAGTGACTGGATATCCTTTGGTACCGGCCGTTTTTGTGATTTTTACAGGTATGTTTCTTGTAATGACCCTGGCTGGTGACATAGACGACTACGTCTCAGGGAAAAGTCAACTGATAAATTCGGTACTGGGTTTGGCCATTACTGCAACAGGCCTGGTACCCTATCTGGCTGTAAGAAACAGAAATCAACTTCCTCAAAAAAATTAACACACCATAAATGGAAAAACATCATGAAATCACCTCTGACCTAACCGTATCCCGCAGGCAAGGCGGCCTGATGGAGTTTGAGAAGACCGGAATCTACCCTGATTACCTGTACTTTCACTCGGCGAAGTATAAAAAAAGTTGGCGGCACAAGGTTAAGGAGACCCCACTAACAGGAAAACTCGTTAAAGACCGAAAAGTGGTGTATGAGTACAAACTTACCGACCATCTTGTTCAGGCAAGGCAGCCTGGCGATACGAAGTGGTACAACCTGCAATGCGAGTTTATTATGATAGACTGAAGTACAAAATCCTTTAAATCACTGCATTTCCATTATTCCTACGTAAAGACAGATTTTCCACTATCTGGAATCAAGTAAAGGACCGTTTTTTTATAAACATTTGTATATCAATGTTTTAATCTTTGGCATGGTCATGGTTACTTTCCTTAGTAAATTTAAATGAATGTCATCATATCTTCACCATCAAATAGAAACCCATGCCCTATATTTTTTTGGAAGTTATGGTTATATCAGAATTTTGCAGTAAGCAAAAGATGCCACTTCCGTACTAAATTGTAAAATTTTATTCATTTTGTAAATTAAATGTTTTCAAATAGTAACTGTAATTGTATTTTTGACATTATCATATTTCTTTTTAACCTTTTAAAATCAATATTTATGATTATTAACAAAAGATTTTTGATTGCCACGGCCTTTTTGGGTATCGGAGGGCTGATAGGATGCCTTAAAGAGACAGTAGATGTCTCCGAATCCGTTACCGAAGATACGGTCGTCTCGGCTGACGCCAAAAGTGAACTCATTCCTGGAAGTTACGTTTTGGTGTTTGAAGACGGAGCTTTCAGATCATCAGCAGAAGTGAGTGCCGCTAATTATTGGCAAACCAGAGAAAATTATTCTAAAGAGATAACAAGAATCCTTGAAGAGAACGGTATAAAAAACAAGGAACCGAAGCAAGTTTTTGTTAAGGTGTACAAAGGTACTGCCCTGGACCTTACAGAAAGCGAAGTGGCAGCACTCAGGAGAGACAACAGAGTAGTGCTTATAGAACAGGAGCAGACATACCATATATCAGCCGGAGGCCCTCCGGGTGGTGGAGGCGGTGGTGGTGGCCAGTCTACGCCATGGGGTGTAACCAGAGTGGGAGGAGCCATTGATGGCAGCAATGCCGGAAGGGCATGGATCATTGACTCTGGCATAGATCTCGACCATCCTGATTTAAATGTGGATCTGGCCTTTTCTGCTACCTTCCTGGGCAGTAATACTACACCTGATGACCAGAATGGTCATGGAACACACGTTGCCGGTACTGTAGGTGCCAAAAACAATACTACTGGCGTTGTGGGAGTAGCATCTGATGCCCTGGTAGTAGCTGTCCGCGTACTTAACAGAAATGGAAGCGGTACGACTTCCGGGGTCATAGCAGGCGTAGACTACGTAGCAGCCAATGCAGCAGCAGGCGACGCAGCCAATATGAGCCTCGGTGGGGGAGCTTCAACCGCACTGGACAATGCAGTACTTGCAGCCAGCTCTTCATGCCCGTTTGCTGTGGCTGCAGGCAACGACTCAGCTAATGCCAATAACTATTCTCCGGCAAGGGTAAACGGACCAAACGTATATACCGTATCTTCGATGACAAGCTCCAATACATGGTCTTCGTTTTCAAACTTTGGTAACCCACCAGTAGATTACTGTGCTCCCGGAAGCAGCATTTACTCTACCTACAAGGGTGGCGGATACACCACACTGAGTGGTACATCCATGGCTACTCCTCATGTATGCGGCATTCTCCTCATCGGAGGCAT